>DASWTM010000325.1:0-15139 GCA_036402115.1 Chryseosolibacter sp. | reverse complement strand
GATTCTTCAACGAAATGTGTGGCATCACTGTAGTCGATGATCGTATTGTTGTATCGGAATTGCGGCCGGATCATCAGGTTACTCTCGTTCAGTTCACTGAGAAGGATCCGCGGCTGAAGATCAGGTGAAACACATTCAATCTTAAGCGCTGCACCGATGTTTACTTCATAATGCTGCAGCCAGGGAAGAATGAATTGATTCACTACTTCTTTTTTGATGGTCACCGGAAATGACAACGGGCCGTTTTTGAATTGTTCAAACACAGCC
The DNA here is from genome assembly GCA_036402115.1 of Chryseosolibacter sp. Lineage (GTDB taxonomy): Bacteria > Bacteroidota > Bacteroidia > Cytophagales > Cyclobacteriaceae > Chryseosolibacter. Next base: position 14,872 of record DASWTM010000325.1, on the reverse strand, counting down.
AAGGCGTTGTGATCGGGCGGGAGATAAAGTGTGCCGTTGTGCTCAAGCAGAAAACCGCTTCGTATGTTTACGTCTGCCTCGTTTCCATCGAGCAATAAATGTAGCTTTAAAACGATCAGTCCGTTTTGCAGATCAGCCTTAAACGAAAACCGAACATCGTTCCCCAGTTTGATACTTTGTTGTTGCGTGTTACTGAACTTTCCGCCCTTAAGCGCGAAAATGTGTTTTTGATCCTGAAGCTTCGGCCAAAGCAGTTTGAGCAAATCGATATAATGCTTCCGCAGATTTTGCAGCTCACGCGCAGACACGTGTGCCCATGAGCCGGAATGATTGCGAAGAAAACGGTTTCCCGTTCGCGTCATCCATTCGAGGATCTTGTTATCAGAAAATTCGAGCAGTTGCTTGTAAAATTCATCATCAAACTTGTGAAGAAAAGCAAGTCCTTTTTCCACACTTAATGAGATTCTCTTGTACTCAATTTTACCTGCTTCGCCAATCATCAGCACCGGCTCCAGATCAAAGCGCGTTGACTTGCTTGAAACGAAGTTGAATAAAAACCCTATTTCGAAATCCAGCTTGAAATCCTTAGGCAGCGATGGGCGCACTTCCTCCTTCGGAGAATTGATTGGCTGATCAAAAAGCATCAATGGACGTAGTGGTTAAAAAATCAGCGCACAAGATACAAAGTTTGGGCTCATGTGTTCGCGAGGGTTTACACTCGCGGCCTGTTGCGCTGATAGGCAAGGAGATAGATTTTCAGGAATGGCTGGCGGGTGGGTAACGTTTTTTTGCGCTCGGCTCATGACATCGGAAATTCAACGATGCCAAGTTCGCGTGTGACAATTCACTTGGATGATCGTCTTTGCCCTGAATTCCGGGGATGCACTATCCTCGCTTCGATGAGAATCAATTAAGTTTGACAACCAAAGCATGCAATTAGTCAATTGTTCACTCTAATGCTGCACGCATGAAATCCTTCGTCACTTTTGCCTTTGTAGGGGCGGCAACTATTGTCGTTGTGTTTTTGCTTTTTATGAATGAATCTGATCAGGCTGAACTCGCTGAACGCATCCACCGCTATGAGGCGCAGGCTGATTCGTTAAAGAAGGCCGTACGCCAAATCGATTCAAATATCCACCAGAAAGATAGCATCCTGCTCGCGTATTTAACTTCGCTCGACAAAACACTTGAGGAATTGAACAAGGAATCTGCAAAAAACAAGGAAGCGCTCCGCCTGAACTTTGCCAAGCAGGATTCTGTGCGTGCTGCGTACTGCCGCGAGATGAAATCTCTTCAACAACATCCAGAAGAGTGTCAATAAGATGAAGAAATTCATGCTCATTTGCCTTGTGCTCCAATCGGTCACGGCATTTAGCCAGCCAGTGGCATGGAGCTCAGACTCATCACAACTAATATTTCCTAACAATGTGACGGTAGACTTCACGCAAAGGAAAACTGGCAACGCCATTCGGTATCAAATCACTGATGTCGGTTTTCGAACGCTGATCGCACAGACGAATTTTCTTCATAGCTCACTGGAGCTACAGCAGAAGCGGGTTCTCGCACTTGTCCGCGAAGTTGAGGTGAGGGACTCTGTAATCAACGTGTTGAAAACGCGCACCGAAGCAACAAACGAACGGCTTCAGCTTTATTCATCAGGTTATGAAGAATTGAAAATGGCTTCAGCCAAATACGATCATCTGATGAAGTCAACGGTGGCTGATCTCGAAAGTTGTCGCAAGGGTGGTCGAAATGCGAAAAGAAAAGGCTTCATTCGAGGAGTTGGTGCGGGGGTTGCAGGCGGGCTGTTGATGGCGGCAATGATCTTCCTCACGGTTCGTTAGCTATGAACACTTCACTTTAATGAGGTAAATTTAAATGCCGACTGACGCTATCTTGAAACTTTTTCGTTTGCGGCCGTTGCCAAACGAACTCATACACTGGCCGATGTCTGAAAGTAGAATTATTGTTTATGTCGATGATGACGAGGATGACCGGGATCTATTCTCGGAGGTGATACGCACAGTTCGGCCTGATCTTGAGGTTGTCTTGGCTAAGGATGGTCATGATGCACTTGAAAAGCTTGGAATCCTTTCCACTCCCGCCTGTGTTTTCATCGATATGAACATGCCGAAAATGAGCGGACTTCAGCTGTTAGGTGTCCTAAAAAGTGACCCGCGACTTTCGCCAATACCGGCTGTTATTCTTACCACGGCTTTAACTCCCCACCAGCGCGTTGAGCTGATCGGTCTGGGCGCTAAGGATTATCTCATAAAACCCAGCAGCTTTGAAGACTTCAAAAACATGCTGAAAAGTAACTTGCTGAAGTTGTTTGCAGGATAGGAACGTAAAGGTCGTCAAATTTTATCTCGGCAATTTTACGGTGAACCTAGATCCGGCACCTAGTCGGCTCTCGATCGAAATCTTGCCCCTGAGCCGGTCAACAGAGCGTTTCAAAATGTACAATCCAAGACCTGTCCCCTTCGAGTGATGATTGGCTCTGTAAAACATATCAAAAATTTTCGACTGATGTTCTTCGGAGATCCCATGACCATTGTCGGCAACGCAGATGGTGAGGTGGTAATCATCGGAAGAGACGGTAATCTCTACAAACGCTCCCTCACGAGATGAATACTTAATTGCGTTTTCAAGCAGGTTTTGGATGATTGCGTTTAATAATGTCCATTCGCAGTAAAATACAAGGCCGGGCTGAATCTTCTTGTGAAAGGAGATCCGTGAAAATTCTGGCAAATCCTGCAATGATTGGATGCACTCGTCAATGAGCTTATGAAAGTCGATTTGTTCCTTGTGTAAAGTTGTGTCGTTAAGCTTCGTTAGCTCGATCAGTCCCGAGATAATGTTGTTGAGACGCTCGGCCTGCATGTGCTGTTTATCAAGATAGGCGCGCGCTGAACTGTCCTGGATATCACGTTTGGCAAGAGCAGAAAGTCCAAGCATCGATGCAATAGGTCCTTTCAAATCATGCGAAATGCGGTAGAAGAATGAATCGAGCTCGGCATTTTTGTTTTCGATGATTTGGGTTTGAAGCTGATTTTTCTCGAGCATGGCCTGCAGTTCGAGGTTGGCTTTGGAAAGTTCCTCGGTACGTTCCATTACTTTCATCTCGAGTCTTTCCGTTGCTTCTTGCTGCACCTTTAAAGCAAGCAGTTGAATTTCTTCTTTCTCCTGTTTGTACCTGCGATAGCGGTCACCAAGAGCGAATGCGATAATCGTTGTTTCAAGAGCTGCACCAATTTCCACAAAATGAGTCGTCCAAAACGTGTAGTCCAAAACTCCACTGTTTCGAAGGGTAAGAAGCAGCCCCCCGATGAGATAGAATGTCCACGCAGCGATGAAGTACGTAGCGGTCTTATTCCCCTTGATGCGACAATAGATGCCGGTGATGAGAAACAGCACAGTGGAAAGCGTAACGAGATTGTTCCCCGCTGACGACAGGGTTTCGGTGACAACGAGCATAAATGCGATGATGCCCAGTGGTACAAGGGAAGCCAGCAGGTAGTAAAGCGTGTCGGAGTATTTCTTGACCTCGAGAAACCGGATGGTAAAGATCGAAAGGAAAATAATCATGATCCCCAGTGTCAGTCGCCCTGCATAAAAATTCATCTCCGGTGTTTCCGGCCAGAGGAATTTTCCACCATAGCCAGAGGCCGCAGCGAAGATGAGAAACGTGCACACGATGGTGCAGATGTAGAGCAGGTAGTTGGTTTGTTTGAGCGTGACGAATAGCAGCAAATTGTAAAAGAACATCACCAACAAAATTCCAAAGAATAAGCCGTAACCAATGTCTTCGTATCGCGTCTTTGCATTCAGTTGTGTCTCTTCGACAATGAAAATTGGGAATGTCTTTGGGCTTCGTCCTGCGATCTTGATGTACACGGTGGTAGCGGAGTCTGGCAGGAATCGAAGAGGAACCAGGTGGTTAGTGTGTGATTTCACGCGACTGCTTTGCTTGACGTAATAACCTGCACGGGAGTGATGCCAGCTTCCATTGGGCATACCTTGATAGAAGTCTACATACTCGAGGTAAGGAGCCGGAATTTCCAGTAGCCAGTGCGTGGACGGAGTCGCGGTTTTTATCTGAATTTTCAGCCAGAGATTAGGTTTGAGATAGCCAAACCTCAGATTGCCGTGAGACGCATGAAATTTTGTGGTAAAGTCTGAAGATGAAACCTCACGGATCGTTGCCGTGTTCGCTGAGTCGACAAGGAAAGACACGACATTGTCAATCCGATGCGTGACGGAAGAATCAGACAGAAAATAAACAGGTTGCCCAATTGATCGGAAACTGCACAAGGATAGGAATAGAGCAAAAGCCCAGACGACTAAACACAACCGCATTAAGACAACCTTGGTGGTTCGTAAATGTAGTGAAATGGGGGCAGAGTGCAAATGGGCTCAAGAGCTTGTGTATTTTTTACACTTTCCAGTGACCGCCCAAAAAACTACAATTTAAGTGGCACACGCGTGCCGGTCTTTACTGCCTGGTAAATGCCATCGATGATCTTCATGTCTTTCAGGCCTTCCTCGCCATCGACTGAAACAGGCGCCTTCTTTCCATCCAGAATAATGGCAGCCATCTCGTCCATTTGAACAGTCTGATGGGTGACGTGAGGATGCGTGAGAGCACCCTTGTGTGTCTTGCCCTGGATCGGACCATATCCGCTGGCAGGTTGAAGTTCCCCAAACCCTTTTTCACCGTTAACAAAGAAGCGGTCGAGGTTATTCATCGAGTAGGTGGACAGGCACGATGCCAGCGCTCCGCCCGGGAAGCCAAGCTGGAAGGTGATCGTTTCATCAACACCTTCAGCAAATTTCTTCGGATCAGTCTTTGTTTCTTGCGCTGTCACCCACACAGGTTCTTCACCTACCATATAGCGCGAGGCGTTGACCGCATAAATACCAATATCCATCAATGCACCACCGCCTGCAAGGTCCTTCTTCAAACGCCATTGACCTGGATCACCAATCCGGAAACCGCTCAGCCCCTCAAAGAAAAGTACTTTTCCGAATTCACCTTCATTGCGCAGGCGGATGATCTCCAATGTTTTTGGCTCAAAATGCATTCGATACCCAATGAGTAATTTCACGTTCGCAGCTTTGCATGCATTGACCATCGCTTCGCCTTCCTTCGCATTCACCGCCATTGGCTTTTCGCAGATCACATGCTTGCCTGCCTTTGCAAGGCGGAGGACCTGATCGTGATGGAGGGCGTTCGGTGTGATGACGTAAACCGCATCGATGTCGGGATTCCCTTTAATCGCATCGAACGTTTCGTAGTTGTAACAATTCTTGTCAGGAATGGAGTATTTACTTTGCCACGTTTTGATCTTCGAAGGCGTTCCACTGATCACGCCAGTAATCTTTGCACGCTTGCAGGATTGCATGGCGTCAGCTACGCGGTTTGCATAGCTTCCGAGCCCCATGATGGCTACACGCAGAACTTTATCCTGCGTGATTTCTTTGTCAAAAATTCTTTGCGGTAGTGAACTCGCTGCAGCAGGAAGTGCAAAAGCTGAGGCGGTAAGGGTATGGATGAATTTTCTCCGTGAGCTCATGAAGCATCTGTATTGGTGAAGTGAAAAATTACAAATGAATAGGAGCGGAAGCAAGAAAATTGTGCGTATGTGGTCAGGTGTCAGGCGCTCAGTTGACGGCTTAGGGGAAGCGACAGTTCCTTGGAACAGCGGGAATAACAGGCGTCTCCTTACGTTTTAATTCGTTTACTTAAGTTTATTTATACGTCAGATTAGTCCTGTAGCGCTTAAAGGGTGCTGTACCGCTCGAGGCGTTGGCTGACCGCCCCAAGTGGATTAAGCTTGCGGAGTTGGCGGTATTATCTAACTTCCGCGCGATAATTAACCTGAACTTACAAATCTATGAATCGTTATTTCGTTCGAGCACTCCTCGCAACTATTGCCCTGCCATGCAGTTTGGTCTTCGGGCAACAGGAGAAAACCAAAGCAAAAGTTATTGATCCCGCCAACATGGATTTCACTACAAAACCGGGTGATGATTTCATGAAATATGCCGGAGGGGTCTGGCTCCAGAACAACCCGGTTCCGGGAAAAGAAACGCGTTGGGGAAGTTTTAACATTCTTCGCGATTTCAACGTGAAGGCTGTACGCGATATCCTTACTGAGTCAGCAGCAGACACGAAAGCGCAGGCTGGATCGGTCAAGAAGCGTGTAGGTGATTTCTACGCAGCGGGAATGGATAGCCTGACCGTTGAGAAGGCGGGTTTTGCGCCCGTGAAAGCAGACTATGCTCGCGCAGGATCGGTGAAGAATGCCCGCGAAGTTCTCGATGAGATCGTATATCAGCGCGTCAACGGCATTGGCAGTCCACTCTTCGGCTTCTTCGTTGGGCAGGACCGTAAACAACCACAGACCATGGTTGTACAACTGACACAGGGCGGTACATCCATGCCTGACCGTGATTATTATCTGAAAGCGGATGCCAGAACAAAAAAGATTCAGGATGCTTTCAATACCTATGCCACCACGCTCTTTACGCTGGCAGGTGAATCTGAGGCGGCCGCGCGAGCCAAAGCAGAGGCTGTTTTCAATCTTGAGAAAAAACTCGCGACTGCGCAAATGGCACGTGTAGAAATGCGTGATCCATACAAAACGTACAACAAGTTTGCGCTGGCCGATTTCGACAGCAGTACACCTTCTTTCAACTGGACTACCACGTTGGAGAAACTGCAGATCAAAGGTGAAGATACAATCCTCGTTAGTTCACCCAAATTCTTCGCTACTGCGGATACGTTGTTAAACACCATCCCGGCTTCTGACTGGCAGACCTACCTTCAGTGGAACATCATCCGCGCAGCAGCACCATATTTAAGCAAGCCCTTTGTGGATGCAAACTTTGCTTATACACAGGCGTTGACGGGTCAGAAAGTTCAGACGCCACGCTGGCAGCGCATGTCGCAACTGACTGATGGAACAATAGGTGAACTCTTAGGTCAGTTGTACGTGGAGAAGCACTTTAAACCGGCCGCAAAGGCAAGAATGGATGAGATGATCAAGAATCTGATAAAAGCTTACGAGATCCGGATCAAGAACCTGGACTGGATGAGCGATGTCACAAAGCAGAAGGCGCTTGCTAAACTTCATGCATTTACTCCGAAGATCGGCTACCCGGTGAAGTGGAGAACCTATGATGGACTGGACGTCACCAGAGAATCTTTTGTTCAGAATCTGAGAAATGCGGGTCGGTGGGCCTACCAGGATATGATCAGCCAGCTCGGCAAACCAGTCGATAAGACAAGATTCGGGATGACGCCTCCAACGGTCAATGCATACTACAATCCAGTTAACAATGAAATCGTTTTCCCGGCAGGAATTCTTCAATATCCTTTCTTCCATGCCGAAGCAGATGATGCGTTCAACTATGGGGCTATTGGCGCAGTGATCGGTCATGAAATTTCGCACGGTTTTGATGATTCGGGAAGTCAATACGACAAGGACGGAACCCTTCGTAACTGGTGGACAGATGAAGACCGCAAGAAATTTATGGAACGCGCCAAATTGCTCCAGGAGCAGTTCGATGCATACACCGTCCTGGATTCAATCCATGTCAATGGTAAGCTTACGCTAGGTGAAAACATTGGTGACCTCGGGGGATTGAATGCTGCGTATGAGGCGTTCAAAATGACCCCGCAAGGAAAGTCGAATAAGAAGATCGATGGCTTCACACCGGATCAACGTTTCTTCCTCGCATGGGCACAAGTCTGGCGTGCGAATACCTTGCCTGAGACAAAAGCGCAACTCATCGTTACCGATTCACATTCTCCAGCCGAATACAGAACCATAGGCGCACCGGTAAACATGGACGCATGGTACAAGGCTTTCAATGTGCAGCCCGGTGATAAGCTTTATAAGAAACCAGAGGAGAGGATTAAGATCTGGTAGTCTAGCAGAACGTGTTTCCTTCAGGAAGCGTGTTGCTTAGGCTGTGGGCTAAAGCTAAAGCCAAGGCTAAGGACAAACGGAGCAGTTATAACAACCGCTGTCTTCGCTTTAGCCTTAGCTTTGGCCATAGCCATAGCTCAATGCCTTGACCCCGTTGATTTTTCCAGGTAGACTGCTTACATTAGCATCACTTACCTAACCCTTCGATGCTCCGACTACTCACCCTGGTGTTTTTTGTTTCGATAGGTTCAGTAGCTTATTCGCAACAAGCTGCGAGTCATGAGCCCACCTCCGCGACTGATGGGGAGGTAAAGCTTCACAACACTAAGAAATCGAGATTTATCAGACTCAGCCGCGCCAGGAAATCGGAACGCGTAACGGAGCCAGCGAAAGATTTGCGCTATAGAGCAGAGGCACGAGAGACCGAACGCCACGGCAGGTCTTTCCGTAAGTCGCGCGGTGCAAAAAAGCTCAACGGAGAAGCCCGCGTTTACAGACGCCATGGTGCAACCTCGGTAAATGCCAGTACGCGGAAAGCCAAGGCACGAAGGGCATTGGGAAGAGAGTAGGTCTTAGCCCATCGTCTCCACACTTCGTTCTTCCAGTTGATCCATTTTCATTTTATCGGAATCTTTCAGCTTGCGTCCACGTAGGAACGGTAAGAAAATCAACGCTATCAGTATCGTATAAATACCTTGCAGCAACAATGTGTTAGGGGCACCAATTTCTGTTGATATTGCGCCCACCAACAGGCCGCCTATGGGTTGCATTCCAAAAAAAGCCATGGCATAGTAGCTGATCACCCGGCCGCGCATGGCAGGCGTGACAGTCGTTTGAATTAATGTGTTGCTGATAGTGGTCTGAGACATCATTCCAAACCCAGTCAGGATCATAAAGGGCATCGCCAAAGACATATTTTTAGAATGAGAGAAGAGGATCAGGCCGAGGCCGAACACCACGGTGTTGATAAAAAGGATTCGCTTGAGATTCGTGCCGGATCTCAATGACGCAAGAAATAACGCTCCCCCTAGTGCGCCAACACCCACAAAGCTGTTGAGGTAGCCGAAGGTAGACGCGCTTCCCGCAAAGACGTCTTTTGCATACACCGGAAGAAGTGTTACGTAAGGAAGCGAGAACAGACTTACCAGCGCAAGCATCAGCATGACATAACCAATGGATGGGGTGTCGCGCAAATATCGGTAGCCGTTCAAAAGATCAGTAAAGGCATTATGAGTGCGAGTCGGGTTTTTATAGGGAGGAAGTCGCATAAATAACAGGGAAGCGATGACGGCCAGAAAGCTGACCACATTCAATGAAAAGCACGTTGACGCTCCAAACGACTCAAGGACCAATCCTGAAAGCGCTGGACCAATCAACCTTGCTGCGTGAACCATCGATGAGTTGAGCGCTATCGCGTTGGCCATATCATCTTTACTGGCAACCATGTCATAGACCAACGCTTGCCGTGCCGGAACATCGAATGCGTTTATGATTCCCAAAAAGATCGTAAGGGCGAGAATGTGCCATACTTCGTACGCGCCCGAATAGGCCAGTAGCGCAAGCGTTGCAGCCTGGAGAAGTGATGCGATCTGGGTGATAAGCAAAACATTGAATCGGTTGTATCGGTCGGATATGACGCCACCAAACATGGAGAACAGGAACGAAGGGAATTGCGCTGCGAATACGGTTACACCAAGCATGAAAGCGGAGTTCGTCAGCTCAAACACCAGCCAATACACTGCCGTTCGCTGCATCCACGTGCCGACAAGAGACAATGACTGGCCTGAAAAATAGAGTTTGTAATTGCGGCTTCGAAACGCCCGGAACAGTTGATTACCCATTCAGCCCGAATAGTAAAAAGTGGTACCCGGCTTCCGCTGCTGAATAAACAATGACGACTAGTGCGCGGGTCAAAGCGCAAATTTGATCAGGCCGATCAATCCAAGGATAAGCAGAATTGCACCTGGAAGCATGCGAATGAGCTTGTTGGATTGCATGGTAAACGATATTCTCTTTCCGCCATACGCGAGTAGGGTAAGAAGCAGCATCACGCCAACGGATGTCCCAAAGACATAACTGTGAATTCTTGCCTGGCTGTCGAGCTGAATCCATCCTTCCACTTTGAGGTAGGCGGTGATAGCAATCCAGAACGGAATTGCTTGAGGGTTGAGGATGCTCAGGATCAGGCCCCTTCGAAATCCGCTTTCCGAAAATTTAACCGAGAAGTCAGAAGGCTTGCGTGCAGACCACAACATAAATGCTCCGATGGCAGTCATAACCAACGCTCCGATGAGGGTGAAATTTTTGGCAACGAGAGGAGAGGAGGTGATAAGGTCTTCAAAAACAACAGCAATCCAGGCGTAAGGATATTCTACTAATGCCACCGCCAATGCGAAACGCATCGCTGTGTTTATTTTTTTTTCCAGTCCAAGCTGGAGTACAAGAATATTAAGCGTTCCGGGAGGTATCGATCCGAGAAAGCTGAAGACAACACCAACAATAAAGACCTGTAGCAGCACGCGGAGAAGATTTGTTACCTGACGATTTCTTTATTGGACGCGCGCCAATCGTTCAGCCCATTCTCGAGAACATAAACTTGTTTAAATCCTTCGTCTTTTAGAATCGTTGCGGCTTTATCGCTCCGAACTCCGGAAGCACAATAAACGTAAATGGGAAGCTGCTTGTCAATCTTACGAATTTGTGTTTTAAAGTCTTCGTCACGCAAGTTTATCAGCATGGCGTTAGGGATGTGGCCTTCTGAAAACTCTTCTGGTGTGCGCACGTCCAGAATGATCTCGTTTGACGTTGACAGGATCGCATCGTCAAAAGCCTCTGCACTCAATACGCCCGTATCAGACTGCTCTTTTTTTTCTTTGCAGGACGTCACCACAAGGACTCCGATAAGGAACGCGAAATAAGGACCTCTCATGACAAAAAGAATTATGCACGAAGGTAAGTGAATTGATACAAAAACCTAGTTTGAACGAAACGGTTCTTTGCTTTACTGTCGTGAAATCGAGAAAAGCCAGGAGCAGAAATCCGGCTCCTCAAATGCGTTGACCCAGCTGCCAACATGATTCGCGTGAGGATAAACGGTAAGGGAAACTTTAGCTCCTGATTTGCGTAATGCCTGCGCCATCCGTTCTGACTTATCACTCGTCACAATGTTGTCCTTTCCGCCAGCATAGATCTTCCACGCAGACTTCGCCATATTCTTTGCACGGTTGTGATCGCCATCACCGGATATTGCAATCGCTGCAGCAAACATCCCTGGGTTTCTGGCAACCATCTCATAGGTGCCATACGCACCCATCGACAGACCGACAATGTAAATTTTGTTTTGGTTCACATTGTTTGCCAAAACGAAATCGTCAATCAGGTCCTTGAGTGCCTCCATCGGATTTTCGTTTGCCCAATAGTAGTCCGCTGGACACTGCGGAAAAATTACGAATGCAGGATAATCTTTTCTCACGCTGTCAGATTTAAAAAGAGAAGCACCCCATCGTAGTTGTTTTTCATTATCGCTGCCGCGTTCGTCTATGCCATGCAAAAAAACTACGAGGGGATATTGCTTAGTAGAATCATACTTCGTGGGCACCATCACCCGGTAAGGCATAGCGTTAAACTTAGCAGGCTGGTAATACGCGGAATCGCGGAAGTCCAAGCCCGAGCGTTTTTTCGCAATAGGAGCAGGTGTTGTTGAAGTGCTGTCAGTCACTACTTCGGGCTCCGCAACCGAAGTGACTACAGCCGTGGAGTCTCTTTTAGGTTGCGCTGCTGTCGATGGAATAATGTCTTCTGCCTCATCTTTACAACTCCAGTTGGTTAAAGAGAGACACACAGCTACGGCCAAAATAAAATGCTTCATCGAGCAGAGGATTTGTCTGGATACTGATAACACCAGAACCTATGAAAAATGATAAGCAGCAACAGACATTATCGAGGAACAACCGATCTAGCCGATGAACACAAGAAGAATATGAAACTTAACACTGCCGCTATCATACAGGCAGCGACATTAATGATAGACTGATTACCCTTAAGGTTGCTTCATGAACCGGACATTTTTCACTCTGCCACTTGAGACTTTCAAGCCCGTAATTTGCCCATCAGTGTTCCGGAGGAATGTCACGGAACTCATAAACCACGCATCCGTTGAAAAGGTATCGGGCGCGGTAGGGATAAGTTCAGCTGGCTCATGGCGAACGTGTGTGGCAATAAGTTCGTTCTCGATTACCTTTAATTTATAACTGGTCTCAAGCTCCGGACTGTAGTAGACACCGCTGTAATCAGCAAGCTGAACCGAATTCCTGTCAAATACTTTTAGCCGTTTCGCTACGATGGTTTGTCCGCCCTGGTATAAGGTGAATTCGGGAGCAGGCTTATCGAGCACCTTTGGAAAACTCATTTTGATTCCAGCAGCATCAAAAATGAAATCCGTTTCTGAGCTTGCGGTGAGCGGAAAAGAACTTTGTCCCGTTGCCTGCGCAGTGAGGTTTCCATTATCATTCTTTACCGTTACAACCATCTCGCCTGTAAGCTGATATTCCCCTTCATACAATTTTAATAAGGCCTCACTCACCTTAAAAGTACCGTCAGTCTTTTTCTCGTCACCCTTTTTTGTTTCCTCTTTGAGTATACCTTTCAAGCACACATCAGCAATCTGATAAGCAAGTCGTCCGGGTGCGAACGAACCCATGTTACTCAACACAACAATTGAATAACGCTGATCTGGAAAGCGCAGCAGGAAGCTCCGGTATCCAGCGTCTCCTCCCGAGTGTGAAATTGTTTTCAACCCTTTGTACTCGGCAATCGACTGACCGAAAGCATATGAAATCGTGTCACCTTTCGTAAGAATCCCGCGTTCTTCCATTTGCTTCATTACCCGTGCATTACCTACTTTCATTGAATGGAAATTGTTTGACCATTTGACCAGGTCTTCGGCCGTAGTAAACAAGCTGGTAGCCCCCGCGTTGGCATAACTCAGGACACTTTTCTTAAGCCCCTCGGGGGACTCATGAAAAGAGTATGCACGGTTTTTAACAATTTTTTCGTGGTCATCATAGAACAAGGTGTTGTCCATCTTCAAGGGCTTGAATATATTCTCGCTGCACCACTCCGGGAAAGTTTTTCCGGAAACACGCGCAACAATTTCGGCCATTAGCGTGTAGCCGGTGTTGCAATAGCTGAACTCTTCACTTGGTTTGAAGTTGAGTTCATCCTGCTGACTGATCAGACGCAGGACCTGATTTTTTGTGATGACATCGTCCAATCGCCAACCCGCCAGCGCAAGTAAATTCCATTGGTCCCGAAGGCCGCTGGTGTGGTGAACAAGATGCTTGATGGTGATTTTGTAACCGAAATCATGAAGTTCAGGCAAGTATTTTCGAATGTCATCATCGAGCGAAAGTTTTCCCTGGTCTGCAAGCATAGCAATGGCGAACGCAGTGAATTGCTTTGACACAGATGCAACATGAAAGATCGTGGAGGGAGTGTTCGGAATATCATATTCCGGGTTGGCAGAACCATAGCCTTTACTAAAGAGGATTTTATCGCCTTTTGCAACCGCGATCGTAGCTCCAGGCTCCCCGGATTTGAGCATTGAACTGGCAAGTTCATTGAGCTGCTTTTGAAGTTCTTTTTCGTTGGGTTGGGCGCAGGCGAGGGAAACGCTAAAGATCAAACTGAGGGCAAGAAGGTTTTTCATAAAACGGATGGAAGTTTTTTTAATGTAGTCAATCTCCGCAAGCAGTGCAAGACGTTTTTGTCGAACGCTATGCACCCCTGTCAAAATAAGTTGACCTTCTGCTGATAGTTTCCGGCCCAATGACGCCATAGATTGCCGACATGGAAAAAGGAGTGAGTAACGCTTTTGATGATCAGCTCGAACGCATACGCGAAAAATTAATTCGGGCGAAACAGTTCGATGGTCAATTTAAAACATTTGGCTCCGCGAGTCATCGCTACGTGCTTCACGATCCCGCCACAGAAGAGGCGCTTCGCACGTTCGAATCCACCTATAATATAAAACTTCCACCCTGTTATCGTGCATTTGTGTCAACGCTCGGTAATGGCGGAGTGAGTTACATGAAGTCGGGAGCCGGGCCGTACTTCGGCATCTTTCCTCTCGGAGAACAGATTGATTTCCTTGTGAAGAAACCGGAGAAATACCTTAGCAATATATGTCTGTTGCATCCGGACATGACGGATCAATGGTGGAACGAGCTGGTTTATCGTATCAATTTTGACGATACACTATCGGATGATGATTATGATGACGAGGTTGGAAAAGTTTTTGGAGGCCTGATGCTTATTGGAACCCAAGGGTGTACTTATTTCCACGCGCTGATCCTCAATGGCAGCTATGCAGGGCGTGTTGTGAAGGTGGATATTACGCTTGAAAAGCCAACGGTATCAGCCCACAGTAATTTCCTCCATTGGTATGAAGGATGGCTGGATGACATTCTCTCCGGCCATCTGTTGCAAAATAAAGCCATGTGGCTTGGCTATCGTGATTAGCCCTCCGTTGCGAGCCCCTGTTTTCGCAATTTGGTTTATGGAAAAAAATGCCTTCATGCATCATGATGAAAACACATAAACCTATGGCAGAGATAACACAAGGCAGCTCCAACGCTTCACATGGAAAGGCTCGCACCACAAAACGATCTACCAGAATCGATATGACCCCGATGGTGGATCTCGCGTTTTTACTGCTCACATTTTTTATTCTGACGGCAACATTTAACGACCCGCGCGTGCTTGACCTTCCGATGCCAGATCCCAACGGCCCGCATGCTCCCGTCAGCGACAAAAACGTCATGAGTCTGGTCCTGGCAGAAAATGACAAACTCTACTGGTGGGAGGGAGTCGAAGGAAAGGTCGAGGAAACCAACTACTCGCGGAACGGCCTTCGAAAGCTACTGATCGAGCGTAAC
>DASWTM010000324.1:0-15465 GCA_036402115.1 Chryseosolibacter sp. | reverse complement strand
ACAGCAGTCACTATACCTTTTCGCGCCATACGCGTTCCAAAAAAACTATAAAGCTTTTTATCCCCAGATCGCCAGCTGCCGCCATGGATAAAAATGAGGACTGGTTTATTAGTCGCTCTTCGGGGCGAGAAAACATTCAGGCGTTGGACCGGGATATTACGAATGGCATCATGGCCCATATACGTAATATCTTTATGTCTTCGAATGGACTTAAACGCGCACGAGGTGCAGGCTAGTCCAACAAGAATCAAAAATAAGCTTACCGAGAGTCTCATTGAATTGTAAAGATGGTTGTCGAATGCGCTTAAAAACAAACGTAATCGAACACCATATTGGTTTGGACTTAGTATTCCTTTATTTTAGACCAGCTAACATCACTACCAAATGAATGCAATCGAACTCAAATTACAGGAAAACGGAAAAGGTGCGTTCGTCATAGAAGAGGGAGGCGAGCGCATTGCAGAAATGGCGATCGGTATTTCCGGAAGCAACCTTACCGTGTATCATACCGAAGTATCAGACAAACTGAAGGGGCAGGGTATCGCAGGCAAATTGCTTTCCACCATGGTGGACTATGCCCGAACGCATAAGCTCAAGGTGATTGCCCTTTGCCCTTACGTGCACGCGCAATTCCAACGACATCCTGAACAGTACGAAGATATATGGAACAGACATTGGCACTCGCGATAATAGCATCGTTGCTTTCCATCTCGACAGTTACGATGGCGCAACAAAAAGATGCCAGCACAACCTCTATAGACTTTTCAATGCAATCATCATTCGAAGAGATTCCACTGTACGATGGAAAAGCTCCAGGCTCTGAAAACTGGAACTGGTCAGAGCGCAGAAGCAGTAAGAACAGCATGAATGTGATGACGGTGTACAACGTCTCACAACCTACACTGACAGTATTCAAGCCAGAGGCGCAAAAGGCAAATGGTAGCGCAGTGGTCGTGTGTCCGGGTGGCGGTTTTCATTTCCTTGCAATTGATCACGAAGGAACAAATGCTGCGAATGAACTTGTGAAAAGTGGGTTCACCGTTTTTGTGCTCAAGTATCGAACATTGCGCATTCAAGGCGATAACCCGTTTGATGATATGATCAACGCACAGGATCCGGAAGCCTGGGATGCTGAGGCTGTGCCGGTCATTCCACTTGCTGTTGCGGATGGACGAAAGGCAATTGAGTATTTACGCAAACATGCTTCGAAGTATGGGGTCAAGGAAGATCGCATCGGGATTATGGGTTTCTCTGCAGGAGGGCTGGTCGCAGCATCGACAGCGTTCGAATTTACTCCGGAAAATAAACCTGATTTTGTCATACCGGTCTATGCCGACTTTGCTCCTGGGCGTGTAGGCAAGGTGTTGTACGATGCGCCACCGCTTTACCTGGTTTGCACACAGGACGATGAATTCGGTTTTGCCGCCCATGCAATCAATCTTTATACACATTGGTATTCAGCGAAGCGACCAGCAGAACTACATCTCTTTTCAAAGGGAGGCCACGGCTTTGGAATAGGAATGAAAGGAACAACAACTCATGAATGGATGAAGCCTTTAATTGGCTGGCTAAACAATTTACATCAGACACATTAGCATCGTATGATTTACATCACGCAACTTATCTATATCGTCCCTGGACAGGAGAAAGTCTTCGATCAATTTGAAGCTGTGGCAATCCCTATCATCGCCAAATACAACGGCCGATTACTTTTCAGAGTGCGTCCCGATGATAAGGCCTTCATTGAATTTAAGGGCGAAAAACCGTATGAAGTCCATCTCGTTGAGTTCGATGCAGAACAAGACTTTGAAAATTTCAAACGTGATGAAGAGCGGAAAAAATTCCTTCACCTCAAAGAACAATCGATAAAGGCATCGATCCTCTACAAAGGCATCAAGCTTTGACACCACTACAATATTATCTGCCAGTGAAATTTCAACTACGGTACCATTGGCACATTGGCTAATTGGCACATCGCCCAATTACTTGAGTTTCGCCTTAAAAAAGTCCACAGTCCGTTTCCAGGCCAACTCGGCATGCGCCTTATCATAGCGTGGTGTTGTGTCATTATGAAAACCATGATTGGCATTTTCATACATGTAAGCCGTGTATTCTTTGTTGTTTTCTTTTAACGCTTTTTCATAGGCAGGCCATCCTTCATTTACACGTGTGTCCAATGATCCGAAGTGGAGCAGGAGAGGAGCTTTGATTTTCGGAACGTCTTCCGCTGCAGGTTGACCACCATAGAACGGAACCGCAGCCGCAAGATCCGGAATTCGCACCGCCATCATATTTGAGATCCAGCCACCAAAGCAGAATCCAACAACACCAACTTTCCCATTGCAGTCTTTATGATTTTTCAGATAGTTGAACGCAGCAATAAAGTCTTCAAGCATTTCATTGCGATCGCGTTTGCTTTGCATCTCACGCCCCTGATCATCTGTCCCCGGATAGCCACCAAGTGGCGTCAACATGTCCGGAGCAAGCGAGATGAAGCCTTCAAGAGCAGCGCGTCTCGCCACATCTTCGATATGTGGATTGAGCCCTCGGTTCTCATGCACGACCACGATTCCCCCAAGCTTTCCCTTCGCGTCAGCAGGCTTCGACAGCAATGCTTTGATAGTTTTTCCACCATTCGGTGAATCATAAGTAATGTACTCCGATTTTAGTCTTGGGTCCTGAGCTTTAATTTGAATCTGCCCTTTGTAATCCGGCATTAAAAAACTCATCAGCGAAGCAACCGTAACACCCCCCACGGCATACATCGAAAGCCGCTCCGCAAAAGTTCGTCTGTCGATCCGGTTGTGAGCATAATCATCATAAAGGTCAAACACTTCCTGCTTGATGTCTTCTTTCTTTAATGGATTCATAGGTTGCGGTATTGAATTGATCTTTACCTCTATTTAAAATATTTTTCTTGTCTTTCAAAGCCTGAGATGTCGTGTCCGCGCTACACTTCGCATAAAAACCAATAACCAATCATCAAATCTCAAAGAGGGAATTCCTGCCATTACCCATCACCCATTACCCATCGCCCATCTCCCAATGTCCCCTTGCATTTCCCAATTCTTTTCCTACATTTAGGAAAATAGTCGGGAGCAATGAAAAAGTATCAACTGGGAGAATTCGAAGAAATCGTGCTGCTCACCATCGCCATTCTCCATAAAGAAGCCTACGGTGTCGGCATTAAAGCCGAAATTGAAACGCGACTCGGACGAAACGTGAGCATGGGAGCGATGCATACTGCCCTGGTCAGGCTTGAAGACAAAGGTTACATTAAATCATTTGATGGAGAACCTACGAAAGAACGCATGGGCAGACCGAAAAAATATTTTCAGATTACTGCCCTTGGTAAAAAAGCTATGGAATACTCAAAGGAGACGCGAGATGCACTATGGAGTGCGATTCCCAAAGTAGCGCTAAAGTTAAAGGCAGTTACGAGCGAGATATGAGCGAGCCTACCAACATGCCACCCAGGTGGTTTCACAAATTCTTTAGGTGGTACTGCCATCCGAAGTTGCGTGATCATATTGAGGGTGATCTGTTGGAAGTTTATGGCGAGAATGTGAAAATGGAAGGGAAGCGAAAAGCGGATCTAAGGTTTATTCTGGACGTGATCTTGCTCGTAAGGCCAGCGATCATCAGACCAGCAGAAGGTTATCAATCATTAAACACCTACGGTATGTATAAGAGCTATCTGAAAGTTGGTTGGAGAAATCTTCTCCGTAACAAGGGATATTCGATCATTAATATCTCCGGACTTGCTATCGGAATGTCAGTTGCCATGTTGAATGGCCTCTTGATATGGCATGAGCTTTCCTTCAACAAAGAATTCGATAATTACGATCGGATAGCCCACGTGGCGGAGCGTGGAATAGACACCGAGAAAGGCGGGCATTGGGTTGCAACCACCGTAATGTATCCCCTTGGCACAGACCTGATGACTAATTATGCGCAGCACTTTCATCGCATTGCCCGAACGTCATGGGACCTTGATTATATTCTGTCATCAAAAGAAACCAATATCTCGGCAAAGGGTCTTTATGTGGACAAAGACTTCCCACAGATTTTCACGTTTAAGATGCAATCCGGCTATCGTGATGCATTAAAAAACCCGAAAGCAATATTGCTCTCCGCTTCAATAGCAAAAAGTTTATTCGGAAATGAAGACCCGATAAATAAAATTGTGCGGATAAACAACAATGACGAGCAGATCGTAGCGGGTGTTTATGAAGACTTTCCGGACAATTCAAAATTTCGGACGCTTCAGTTTGTTGCGCCTTGGGAGGTATTCCTGTCGAACAATCCATGGATAGAGCAACGGGCGCAAAACGATTGGCGCAATCACTTTATGAAAATCTACGTGGAAATTCCCGAAGGCAAATTGCTCGAGGAAATCAATGCGCATGTAAGACCAGCGTTGCAATTCGCCCCGGAGGATCAACAGAAAGCAAGTGAGATGCAGAAAGAACTTTACCTGTATCCCATGAAGGACTGGCACCTTCATCCGGAAGCTTCAGGAAGATTTCGCTACGATCCCATTCTCATGATTAAACTCGTGGGGCTGATTGGAATTTTTGTTTTGATTCTGGCATGCATCAATTTCATGAACCTCAGTACGGCTCGCTCCGAAAAGAGGGCCAAGGAAGTGGCCATTCGAAAGACCATCGGTTCTGTTCGACTTCAGCTGATCCAACAATTCTTCAGTGAATCCATGCTCATCGCTTCTTTCTCATTTGTTGTTGCACTCATGGTCACTGCAGCAATGCTTCCGGTCTTCAATAACATCGCGACCAAGCAGATTGAAATGCCGTGGTCGAATCCTATGTTCTGGTGTGCCGGGGCAGGTTTCGTCTTCATCACCGGGTTTCTTGCCGGAAGTTATCCCGCGATTTACTTATCATCGTTCAATCCAATTGTGACACTAAAAGGGACATTGCGCATGGGAAGATTTGCAGCAGCTCCACGTAAAGTTTTGGTTGTCTTTCAATTTTGCATTTCTGTCGTGTTGATCATCGGGACGGCTATCGTCTATCAGCAAATTCAGTATGCGAAAGAAAGACCTGTGGGTTATGCTCGTGAGGGGCTGATCATGGTTCAGAAGAAATCGATTGATTTTTTTGGTAAATATGAGGCACTACGCAATGAGCTGAAAGCTACTGGGGCTGTCGTGGAAGTTTCAGAGTCGATGGGACCGATGACCGAGGTGGTGTCTGGAAACAATGGATGGGATTGGCAGGGAAAAAATCCGAATACTGATGTGAGTTTCGCAACACTTGCAGTCTCACACTTGCATGGGAAAACAGCAGGATGGCAATTCTTAATGGGACGCGATTTTGATGTATCACAGGCCGCAGATTCAACTGGGATCATCATCAACGAATCAGCCTTGAAGTATATGGGATTGAAAAATCCGATCGGGGAACAACTTACCTGGACGTGGTGGAGAGATCAGCGAAAGCTTGATTACAAAATAATCGGTGTGGTGAAAGACATGGTTATGGAATCACCGTATGCACCAGCTGAACCGACTGTATTTTATTTGAAGGGATTCAATGGCGTTCCAAATTGGATAAACATTCGTCTCGTTCCCGGAGCAAGCTTACCAGATGCGCTCACCAAAGTTGAACGTGTTTTCAAGCGTGTAATTCCCACTGCACCATTTGAATACAAGTTCGCGGATCAGGAATACAACATGAAGTTCGGGAAAGAAGAACGCATAGGAAATATTGCGCTGATCTTCGCACTGCTTGCGGTCATCATCAGCGCATTGGGTCTGTTTGGACTCGCATCATTCACCGCAGAACAACGTACAAAAGAGATTGGTATTCGGAAAGTTCTCGGGGCCACTGTTTCGAATGTGTGGACGATGCTTTCGCGCGATTTCGTCTTGCTGGTCTTCATTTCGTGCATTGTGGCTGCACCGCTTTCATACTATCTCTTTTCCCGTTGGCTGGAAAATTTTGCCTACCGTATCGAGATTTCACCCTGGACGTTTGTGCTGACGGGTGCTGGCGCAATTGTGCTCACATTATTAACTGTTAGTTACCAGGCTGTGCGCGCAGCATTAGCGAACCCAGTAAAAAGCCTGAGATCCGAGTAGCTCAGGCTGTACCGTTAGTTCAACGAGAGGAATGAGCCCACCGCACAACGTTCTCCAACATCTGGATAAAGGGTCCTTGCTGCCATGCCGATGCGTTATGTCCGATGGCCGTATAAAACGTCCTTCCGTTTCCTACGGTGCGATACCAGGCTACTGGATGTTCTTTTCCCATACCGAAGTTTTTGTCCTTGATCCAAAGCACATTCCCGTTAGAAATAATCTTATCGCCATCGATCGTGTATAAGATGTTGAAGTTTTTTTTCCTTGGATTTTCGAAGAAGACATACCATTCATCGGTATGTGTCCATTCCGATGCTAAGCCCTTGGTCATTAGCGTGTCAGCTACCGGCTTCAAATGAATTTCTGCTTCCTGCAACTGTGGATCAATCGGGTGATGCGAAAATTTTGAACCGATCAGGTTGCTCTCATACCAGTCCCAATGGTGTGAATCATCTCCTGCACCATGGATGCCGACCAGTGTTCCGCCCTGCTCCACGTACTTTTCGAGTGCCATCTGTTGTTCATCATTCAACACGCGACCGGTCGAGTTGTTGAAGATCACGACATCGAACTTTGCGAGTTGATCCGGATTAAACACGCCTCCTTCTTCGGTGTCATAGACGAACCAACTGTTCTCTGAGGCCAATTCACGGAAAACTTTTTTGCCCACATCGATCGATTCGCCATGACGGAAAGCAGTTGTCTTCGAGAAGAGTAAGACAGCTGGTTTTCCTTCAGGGAAATCAATGGCAGGAATTTGTGTTTCATACGATACAGGGAATCCATTCTTGATTTTATAGATAAACACAGCAACCATTATTCCCAGTAGAATGCTAACCCCCAGAATCGACCACAATAAAAACTTCAATACTTTTTTCAAAAAAGACATAGCTCCCTATTTATCGGTTTAGATCCAATCGTCTATAAGTTACCATGAAATTGTGTTATACCGTCAACCGAAAATTTCAAATTTCCAATTTCAATTTTAAAATTATGGGGTGACTTCGGTTTCTGTGTGGTAGAAGAAATTGAGTAACATTTATGTACATTTCTGGATCCTTAAACGATAAACCTTGATTCGAATGAAAATTACAATTCTGTGGAGCCTATTGCTGGTGACCTTCATCAGCTATGGTCAGCAAAAAGTGATCGAGCTTTACAACGGTGCAGCCCCTGGTTCAGAGTCATGGACGTGGAGAGAGGCGGAGAATGACAATAACATGTGGCAGACGCGCGTGGTTTACAACGTGAGCAAACCAACGTTGACTGTTTTTGAGCCTGCACCAGGAAAAGCCAATGGAACAGCCGTGATCATCGCACCAGGAGGTGCTTTTCATGCGTTGTCAATTGACAGTGAGGGTTTTGATGCTGCTAAATGGTTGGTGGAAAAAGGTGTTACGTGTTTCGTTCTGAAATACAGACTTGTGCGAAGCCTCACAACGGACCCGGTCAAGGAAGTGATGGCGAAGTGGGGAAAGAAGGAATTTGATGAAGCCAATGCTGCGGTCATTCCCTTAACCATTGCTGACGGACGTGAGGCAATCGCTTATGTGCGGAAGCATGCTGATGAATACAACGTGGTCCCTAATCGCATCGGCATCATGGGATTTTCAGCCGGGGGCACCGTGGCTTCTGGAACGCTCTTTAATTATACGCGGGAAAACAAACCTAATTTCGCTGCACCGATCTACCCGTACTTTCCGAAAGAAATGATCGGCACAATTGCGAAGGATGTACCACCACTATTTATTGTCACGGCTTCAAATGATGGACTTGGCCTCGCCCCGCATAGCGTTGACCTCTATTCTGCATGGCTGAGTGCAAAAGAAGACGCTGAGATTCATATGTACGCGCGCGGTGACCACGGCTTCGGCATGCGCAAACAGAATCTTCCAAGCGACAAGTGGATTGAACGTTTTCATGAGTGGCTCGATGTGCAAGGATTTCTCAAACCTGCTGACACCGCACTGAAAGCCTATGAACGGAAAGAATATCAACATGCCGGGAATACGCTTCCTTACCGAATTCTTTATCCGGAGAATTACGACAAATCGAAAAAATATCCGCTGCTTTTATTCCTCCACGGTGCAGGGGAGCGTGGAAATGACAATGAGAAACAGCTTACTCATGGATCAAAATTATTTTTGAGTGAAGCTAACCGCCAGGCGTTTCCTGCAATCATCGTTCTTCCACAGTGCCCGGCAGATTCCTATTGGGCTAGCGTTAAAATTGATCGCTCAGTTCAACCATTGAAGATCGAATTCGATTATTCGCAACCTCCGATGTGGCCGTTGGTTGCAGCAAATGAACTCGTCAAAAAGATTATAAATGAAGAGGCTGTCGACAAGTCAAAGGTGTATATCACCGGTCTTTCTATGGGAGGTATGGGAACATTCGAGTCTGTGTACCGGTATCCTGAACTATATGCAGCAGCGTTGCCAATCTGTGGTGGCGGAGATGCTGCCCGTTATGACAAGCGTGTGAAGAATACTGCGTTCTGGATTTTCCATGGAACGGATGATGCTGTTGTTGATGTAAAGCTCTCCCGCGAGATGCTGGCTAAACTTAAATCGCTTAAAGTGGAGAACAAGTATTCGGAGTATCCAGGCGTTAACCATAACAGCTGGGATAACGCATTTGCAGAGCGTGATTACCTTACGTGGATGCTGTCGCACAAACGCAAATAAAACCTGTTTACCGCAAAGCCCTTGATACCGGGAGGAACGCGAAGGATTATTTCGGGCGTTTCACTTCGCGTGCAGATCATATAACTACGCGTTTCTTGGCGCCTTAGCGACTTTGCGGTAAATACTCTCTTTGATACCCTGTAATCAGTACTTCATTCATCACCAGAGTGAATTCAATCCCAAATCTGATGAACTGCCGACTACTCCAGATTTATTTTTTCCACGGTCCGGATAATGCATTAGCGGGGAGTACAGACTCATTAGTGATTGGCGGAGATTAATTAACAGCTTTTTCGAATTGACTGTCAACGGGGATGTGTTCTCTCAGATTAGGATCTAACTCTCTTACAGAATTAACCAATGAATTCGCATAGACTGGTCGCGGTCTGAGCAACATACTGGTACACTGTTGCTACGCATCGTTTCGCGAAAGGATGAAAACAAATGGGATGAATGCAACGCTATACACATGCTGATGTAAATGTCTCTTTCAGTTTGTGTAGAGTTGGCTATCCATTGAACACCTGTCCAATTTAATGATACCAAACTTATCACCCTTATAAAAAAAAAGAAACCCGGCAGTTTGTCGCTACCGGGCTCTTCGGCTTGGGTTCACTCCAACGTTACATTGGCATATCTTTCTTGCGCGGTCCTTGGCCTTTGAACCGCTCTTTTAATTTTTCAGCGACACTTTTTAGTCCAGGAACACGGTCTTTCGCAGTTTGCACATAAGCATAAACTTCAAGTGACGCCTGCATGGCTTCACTTCCCACCGCAGCGTGCGTGTTATCAACCTTTTCGTGGAGGGAGTCGAGCAGCATCTTAATCTGACTGAGGCTGTCGAAGAGACTCGTATCTCTCCGATATTCTAAAACGTCAAACGTTTGAGGTAAGATCCCCGGGAAACTCGATGCAGCGGAGGATGCGTCCTGAACAAAATCCATGCTCTTCGGCCCGAGCTTTACCAATGCACGTTTTTCATCCGGACTGATCGTAATCAGAAATGGGAGCAATGCATTGATCTGGTCGACAGCTGCGCGGACTTGCTGCAGGCTTTCATAGGTAAGGGAGTAGCTAATGTTACTGTAAGCCATACTATTTTGATTTTTTGGGTTTAACGCTCAATTGTCTTGTGGCAATAAATTGAGTCGAAAATAGACGTGGAGTATTTGCAGTACAATAGCAGGAACTTTCTACATTATCGATTGAACATTATGCAATATTCAATTCAATAAAATACCCTGTCAATAGAGGTAACTGTTCGCATGCTAAACTAATCTTTCTTCTCTTGTTGCATTAGATACACGCTGGTCGTATTTTAAGTAGCGTGAAAGCCTGTAATTAATTAGCACATTAGTAAAGATGAACTATGCATTCATCTTGCGCTTCGCTTCGTTGTCAGCTTCCACAATCCGTTGGTCTTCGTCCATGCATGAAAATATTTTTGAATGGTGTGCGGTCTTACATTCAGATCATTCTTGAATTCTTGAAAAGATTCGTAACCTGATGTATATACTGTATTCGCATCGATTACATTTATTTTTTCAATGATCCGGTTATAGGAAAGATAGGCAGGAAGGGAGTTGCTGCTGGATACAACCTCAGGTTGTTTTTTATCAAGCGTGAAATCTCTCGACCAAAGACGTTGCAACGTAGATTGATCTCTTGTTCGCAAAGCATCGCATTCCTGCGATTCAAAAGTGACAATCATCTCCTCAAGAAATGCGAGTGTGGGTCCCCGGGAGATTATTAAAATATTTCCGCGTGAAACAATAAATGGCTCTTGTCTCCCTTGTTGTGGCGTGATCGATATTACCGGTGATCCGGTGACTGAATCAATTTTTATATCGAACAGGTTATAAGTGTGCGTGTGAACGGAGTCTGTGTTTTGCGAAAGGCAATTAAGAGTGAAAATAAAAGCGATGAGGGTTAAGCCTGGTCTTATCATGAGAGGGTCGTTGATGAATCAAGTAATAAGCATCTTACTTGTAAACGTAAATTTAGCTTAAAATGCCGGTTCTGTTTTTATGTATGTCGCGACAATTTTCCAACCGCGGGTTCTCTCATAGTTTAAAAATAGTAACTTGCTCTTTTCAATGGGCAAGAATCTGATGCGATCACTTTTTCAATGGGCAACAGTAACACCTGTGCTGGCCTGGGTGCTGTATTTCACAGGGCTAATTGATGATAGTGCGTTATATCAGGTTGGAGCGACTGTTCTCCTTATAGCCAGTGTAATCTCGGCTGTTCATCATTCAGAAATTATAGCCCATCGAGTCGGTGAACCGTATGGTACAATCATTCTGGCCGTAGCGGTAACGATTATTGAAGTGTCTATTATCGTCTCGCTAATGCTATCGGGAGGTCAGGAGTCATTGTCGCTGGCAAGAGACACAGTCTTTTCTGCGACTATGCTGATCTTGAACGGGATAGTAGGTGCTTGTCTCTTTATCGGTGGCTGGAAATATCATGAGCAGAATTTCTCAAAACACTCAGCCACTATTGCGCTCGTGTCAATCGTCTCGATTATTATCTTGACGCTGGTGTTTCCGTCCTTCACTACGAGTGTGAAAGGCCCGTACTATTCTTCCCCACAACTCTTATTTGTCTCTATCACGTGCATCGTCATCTATGGTTTCTTCTTGTTCGCTCAGACCAAACGACACCGGGAGTATTTTCTCTCTGCAGACGAAAACGATAGACCTGCAGACGTCAAGATTAGTACAACGCAATTTGGAGCGAGTCTTGCTTTTTTAATTGTCAGTCTTGCAATCGTTGTGCTGCTTGCGAAAACGCTTTCACCAACGATCGAAGCGATTATTGTCAAACATGATCTGCCGGAAGCGCTTGTAGGGGTGATTATTGCCGCGGTAATTCTGTTGCCCGAAGGGATTGCTGCAATTATTGCGGCTATGAACAATAAACTCCAGACAAGCTTGAATTTGGCGTTGGGTTCGGCATTGGCCAGCATAGGGCTTACCATCCCTTGCGTTGCCATTGTCAGTATCATCTTTGACATGAAAATTATACTGGGCCTCGATGCAAAATCGATTATTCTTCTGGGGCTGTCTGTTTTCATAGTTATGCTTTCGCTCGCCAGTGGAAGAACGAACATCGTTTACGGAGTCGTTCTGCTGGTCAATCTACTGGCATTTATCTTTCTGATCATCTATCCCTGATCTCGCTGCCGAGGTGAATTAAAAGCTGCTGGTGAACTTCCATGGAAGCAACGGTGTTCGTAAGGGATACTCTAGTCATCAGTTGATAGTTTTATGGGGAAAAATCTTACTAACATTCCAGTTTCCATTTTAGATCTGGCGAACATTATTCAGGGCGATGTTTCTGCCGGAGATGCGTTTAGGCGAAGCGTTGAATTTTCGCAGCATGCTGAAAAACTCGGATATAAACGCTATTGGTTCGCGGAACATCACAATATGGAAAGCGTAGCGTCCTCCGCAACTGCAGTGCTCATTGGGCATATTGCACAGGCGACATCAACGATCCGCGTAGGGTCGGGTGGCATCATGCTTCCGAACCATGCTCCGTTAGTTGTGGCCGAGCAGTTCGGAACACTTGCGTCTTTATTTCCTGGAAGAATCGACTTAGGGCTGGGCCGTGCACCGGGAACTGATCAGCCTACAGCCTATGCGCTGCGGAGAAACCTCAATGGTGATGTTGAAGCCTTTCCCAACGATGTTGTTGAGTTGCTGCAATACCTGGGTCCTGAGAATAAGCAGGGTCGGGTGAAAGCAATTCCTGGTATGGGCACTAATGTTCCTGTGTGGTTATTGGGTTCAAGTACATTTAGTGCCCAACTTGCTGCACGACTCGGATTGCCCTTTGCCTTCGCTTCACACTTCTCACCTCAGCAGTTGTTTGCAGCCCTTCAGGTTTATCACGCTACGTTTCAGCCTTCGGATTATTTATCCGCCCCTTATGCAATGGCGTGTATAAACATCATTGCAGCCGACACCGATGAAGAGGCCGAACGCCTTGCAACATCATTCTACCAACTCGCCCTTGGCCTCATCCGCAACACTCGGAGACCACTGCCACCCCCTGCTGATATGGATAAAATTTGGTCGGCAGAAGAGCGGGCTGCCGTAAAGCAGATGTTGTATTACTCATTTGTTGGATCGCCAGATACCCTCTCATCCGAATTGAAAACTTTCGTTGACA
Organism: Chryseosolibacter sp.; assembly: GCA_036402115.1. Lineage (GTDB taxonomy): Bacteria > Bacteroidota > Bacteroidia > Cytophagales > Cyclobacteriaceae > Chryseosolibacter. Next base: position 2,496 of record DASWTM010000324.1, on the reverse strand, counting down.
ATACTGGTGTTGATGAATTGATGGTGGCCACGCACGTGTACGATAAACAGGCGAAGATTAAGTCACTTGAATTGACGTCTTCTTTGTTTCTCAATAGCAACGTTAGTCGCGATTATTCAGGAATAGAAAAGAGTTTCCAATAGAGAGCGTGTCCTTCAGGCGCGAATGGTTTACGTGAGCGAAGGGGTGGAGGATTAACGCCTGTTAGAAAATATTCAACGTGCTTAGAATGATCTTTAGACTAAGCAGTATCACCAGGATCCCCACAATGATCATCATCGTTTTTACGGGAAGGTTCCGTGAAAGCACTGCTGCGATGGGTGCGGCAATTATTCCTCCAAGGATGAGCCCCGCAATGATCGCCAGGTGACTGATGCCGATGATAGAAAAGAACGTAATTGCGCTTGCTAAGGCAACGAAGAATTCCGTAAGGTTAACCGATCCGATGGTATACCGGGGATGTCTTCCGCCTGCGATCAGCGTGGACGACACAATTGGGCCCCATCCGCCACCTCCAACCGAGTCCATAAATCCGCCAAACGATGCGAGCTTCGGAATATGTCTCGTTTTGATCTTATTCTTTCGCTTGCCGAAAGCTTTCTTGAGAATAATCACACCGAGGTAGAGGGTATAAGCCGCGATAACAGGTTTTAGAATGTAATTGTACTCTTCCAGTAGAGACAGCGTTAGTGCCCCGAGAACCGCGCCAAGCACGCCCGGCAAAAGCAGTGTCTTGAAAAGCTTTTTATTTACATTTTGAAATTTCAGGTGCATCAGCCCGGAAACACCACTAGTAAAGATTTCAGAAGTATGAATGCTGGCACTCGCGGCTGCCGGAGGAACTCCCACACTGAGCAGGAAAGTTGAAGCGCTCACACCATAAGCCATTCCCAGTGCGCCATCGATTAGTTGAGCAATAAATCCTGCCAATACGAAAAGTTGAAAATCACTATCGATGTTCCTGCTGGCAACCTCATAGTAATGCAGAATGGTCTCGTAGTTCAAGCTAATCAGGAGCACCACGAATAAGCATCCGATAACAATCAGGTTTAATTTCCAATTGATCTGATCGGAGGAATTCTCAGCGGTCTCTACCGAAGCATTATACCCGGAATCGATTTCGTTCTCACTCATGCCTGCATTATAAGCTCCAAAAATAAACAAATTCCATAAACTCTACGGTTTTAGTAGAATTTTGTTGAAAATTAAGCTCTGACGGCTGTTTTAAAAATGAAAAGGAGGGGTGTTGTCGCTGGATGAGGATCTGATTTATAGGATTGTGCGTTCAAGCCCGAACATTTTTCGGTTATCGAATAAATCGGTATCCTCAATTCGCATATGGGCGATGATGTCCCGCAGTGGTCGCAACAAATACGGCTTTTCAATGTAGTGTCTGATTCCTTTTGCCGTGGCTTTTATTCTGTCCTTTGGACTACTCGAAGCGGTGAATACCACCAGTTCAATGATGTTCTTTCCGGGAAAATCAAGCTTTTGAAAAGCGTCTATGAATTGGAAGCCATTAAGAACAGGCATGTCAAGATCCAGAATGATGATGTGAGGCAGGAGGTAGCCTTTCTCAACACGAGCACGCAAGTAATCGAGTGCGTCTTTGCCATTGCGTGCAACATGTAGTTCACTCACAACACCTGAAGACAGCAAAATTTTTTCGTTGATCTTATTCAACTGTTGATCATCATCAATTAGCAGAATTCTTTTCTTCATGGTTTCGGTACAGGTAAAAAATTTGTGGGTCGATTTAGATTGTTCCGTCACTCAGATTCGTTGAAGGCTTTGAAACACCGTGGCGATGACGTAGAGCAACAGGATGATGATCAGTGGATAGTCAAGTTGCTTTTTCTCCACGCGGGAGGTGTTCTTCAAGGTCTTCAATCTGGTTATCGTTTATGAACAATATGGTTTTAATGTTTTTCCCGGTTTCATCGTAGGCCTTGAAATAGCCTTCCCGTAAGCCGTGATGAAATCGGCCATGTGCAAAGATCTGCCCGTTGGGATGGTACGAGATAAACCGGCCATGCTGCACTCCGTAATGAAAATCTTCTTCAATCATAAGGGATCCTGTATGGTCGTAATACTCTTTCCAGGTTCCATGCTTTTTATTGTTGACATACGTGCCTTCAGCAATAAGCACGGCATGCTTGTTAAATTCTTTCCATTTTCCGTTTTTGATCCCATTCGTCTTTCCGCCTGATATTCTTATCATAAAAAAATAGATTTACCTTATTGAAATTCATTGCATCGCCATACGCCTTCTTTTCTGCCGCGTAGGGAACACGTTGGGGCATGGTCACAGGTCCGGCACAACCCCTGCGGTGATGTACTGTGCCCATCTTCATGGAGTTGAAAGAGCTCGCATTGGATGACAGCTTTCGAAGTTGTTTTGTGATAGATGCATTCGTCAGCATGCGCGCACGACAGGCATAGGCTTCGGAGCTCCCGCGTAACAATGTCTTCGATGGTTTCTTTCAGATGCATGGA
>DASWTM010000323.1:0-7080 GCA_036402115.1 Chryseosolibacter sp. | reverse complement strand
GACCCAACGATATCAAATCCAAAGCCGCCACCCGCGATCAACTTGTCGGAAAGCGTAGTGTTGATTTGAAGGTTCTCATAGTCAGGATAGTTTTTGACAACACCTGCATCGAAATATGTTTTGAAATAGATCGACAACGGGATGTGGCGAAACTGTTCAATAGGCATGTCAGCCCAGTGGTAGGTATTGGAGAAAATCTTCTTCTTGAGCGTAGTTTTGTTCAACGCGTAAACGGGTCCTTCAATCACATAAATTTCATAACCGCGAACGAATTGTTTACGCAGGCCCAATGCACTGAAGTTTACATATGATAGATCATCAGGTGTGCTGGCGTACAGGACGGTATTGTTCGATAAATAGTAACCTTTGTTAAGGTCTTCATACCGTGAATAAAGCACACTGCCTTCCCATTTGTTTACATCGTCATTGGGAAGCAAGCCGGTCTTACGGAAATCCACAAAAAATTGAAATCCCTTCAACGGGTATGCAAAGAAGTCACGATGGTCGGCATTGAACTGATAATTGAACGAGCTGTACTCGAGTTCCCGTATTCCTTCTCCTTTTATAAAAATAGGATTGATAGTTTTGACCGTGTCTGAAATATATGTCTTCCGGTACTCAATCTTTGCGTTATGTGTCTTGTAAAATGACCTCCTGTATGAATATGTGAGACCGGCAACACGATCTGATTTCAGGATGTAATCCGACTTGGAAAAAACATATTTATGTTCAAGCGTGCGCGCTGCAAGGTTCTTCGTTTCCAGGTAAGCGAGGTCGAGTGAAAGTCCGTGCTTCTGTTTTTTATCGATGTAGGGAAAACGATAGAGAAGTTCAAATTTTCGCTGAAATCCAAATTGAGCATGAAGTCGAAGTGTCTCATTTCTTCCGCGCATGTTATATTGATATAACCGCAGTCCGTAATTCACTCTTCGAAAATCGTGGTTATAGTTTTCCCACCACTCATTGAAGTTTCGATCTGCAAGTTCAAAAATAGGTGACGGAAACGTATACCATCGTTCATTCACATCCACAACAATATCGATCAGCTTTTGATCTAACTCCAGAATCTTGATCTCAACCGTGTTGAACAGGCGCGTGTTGATCAGCTTCTTCTTATCGAGATCAAGAATGGCTGGAAGGTCAGCACTATAGATTATGTCTCCGGGCTTGACGCGAAGCTCTCTCAAAATAATCTGATCGCGTGTAATTCTGTTTCCGATAACGAACACGCGATTGATCTGGACAAATTTTCGCGTGGTGTCGAGCTGAACTTCCTTACTCCTTTGTGGTCGTTTTAATGAGTCTGTAGTTACCGCCTCGTGGATTGATCCACGACTGGGAAGTAAACTCAAAAATCCGATAATAAGGGCCAGCATTCGTTTTCACTTTGACGTCCACGCAACAAATAAGTTTAACTCTTACTTTCGGGTGTAGGTATTTCTTTTACGCGGTATGAATAGATCAAAATAAAAACTCCTGCTATCACAAGCGGTATACTCAGGATCTGGCCCATGAACAATGGCAGATCATTTTCGAATGCTTCCTGTGGCTCTTTCAGGAATTCATAGGCGAATCGCAGACCGAAGCAGATAATTAAAAACAGGCCGAGTAATCTTCCCGGAGGTAAGTTCTCTTTGTATCGCGCCCAGATTGCATACAGCAGGATGAAGAGCAACACACAGGAAACCGATTCATACAATTGCGCAGGATGTCTGGAGATTCCGATGACGGAAAGTTTCGCGGCCAAATTGCCATCTTCCTGCGTGGCCACTTCATAATCGGGTGTTTGTGACCGGTCGAAGTATTCTGGCAGTCGGAACGAAACATTTTGCGCGTAGTTCATGATCTCAGTTGCTTCTGCTTCTGAAACGCCTTTCTTGAAAAAGAAGTATACGTTGAGCGGGATTTCGCCATTCGATCCAGCAGGCAGTGAGTCATTTTTGTGATAAACAATCGATTCTATAATTTCCTGATCGTCTTGATCTTTAACTGCTTCCGTCAACCGGTTAACAAAAACAACACCGAGAGAAGAATTGGTTGGCTTACCAATGATCTCAGAATTGAAAAAGTTTCCGAAACGGATTAACGCACCAACGAGGGCAACCAGAATGACGATCCTATCCACGACCTGAAGGTACGTCTGTCCGGGCTTGCGTTTGCGACTGTACAGCCACAACGCAAAGAGGATACCAATAGCCGCCCCGTGGCTTGCCAATCCCTGAAGGCCAATGAAACGGAAGGGGCTAAATTCGAAAGGCAGGAATATGCTTAAGGGTTCTTCCCATATGATTTGCGGATCATAAAAGATAATGTGCCCGAGACGCGCACCAACGATGGTCGCAATCACCATATAAATTGTAAGCGTATCAACATCATTTTCCGGTTTGCCTTCTTTACGGTACATGTAGTAAAGAATTTGCTGCGTGATCAAAAAGCCGAGGGCAAAAAATAATCCGTACCAGCGAAGAGAGAACGTCCCGATGCTAAAGATCTCCGGACTTCCGTTCCAAATAATGAAATTCAACATAGCCATAACGGCAAATATAGTCAGAAAGACAGAAGCTTAAAGCTTAAAGCAAAAAGCGGAAAGTAAAATACAAGTGCTTACCTAAATCAAAGACTATCAATGAGTTCCAGCTCCTCCTTGAAACTGGACGAAAGGATCGGAAAACGACACCAGCTTCTCGGGTCGACATTGATGTCATCAACATGGAAGGAAGGAGCGAGGCGTTCGCGCTTCCACTGGTTGGCTGACCACATACGAAAGAACTTTTTGATATAACCCTTCAGTCTGACGGGATCAACCGATTTCTTCATGTCTTCAAAAACCTGGATGGGGGATTTCCGATCCTGGATCGCATGCTTTTCAATTTCGGCAAGAATGCTGTACGGCATGAGGTCATCTTCATCCGTCTGATTTCGTTCGAGCGGCCGCAACTCTGCCGTTGGCTGAAGATTATTGACGGCATTCAAGCCAGTTTGATCGAGATTTTTCTCCGCCCACCTTAACCACTGCAGAATAAAAACTTTGCTGATGCCCGCAATAGGCGCGAGACTTCCGCTGGTATCGCCATCCATGGTTGCATAGCCGACATCCCCTTCGCTTCGATTGGAGGTGGTGAGTAGTACAGCGCGCTTAATATTGGCAAGCATCCAGATGATCGGTGAACGTGTTCTCGCCTGAATGTTCTGCATCGCGATGTCATCCGTCTCCCAGGAGAGTTTGCGGCCGAGTGCTTTTTCGATTTTTGAGGAATACGAATTTACTTCCTCATCGATTTTCCATTCATGAAACTCCGCACCGATTGACTCTGCGAGCGATTTTGCCGCATGAAGTGTTTTGTCGGATGAATTTTTGGTCCCCTGATATGCGCACGTCAGAATTTTTCCGACCGCACGTTTCCAGTCCTGATTGATTTCCGCTTCGTTTAATCCCAGCGATTCACAAAAGTTTTTCCACCCGATCTCCTTTGGAACGCGCTTCACCATCTCAGCAACTAACACAGCGCACATGCTTGAGTCTGCACCACCGCTTAGTGAAAGCGTGTAGCCTTTCGCTTTACTTTTCCTCAGGTAATCATAAAGAGCAAGCGATTCTGCTTGTGCGAGCTCTTCGTTTTTCTCCTTGTTGTCGGTCACAGCACTGCATTTCGATTTCTGTGGATCTTTGAAATCAATGTCGCAGGAGATCACGTTGAATTTTTTGAACGATAATCGTTTGTTGATTACAATGAGTTTTCCGTTCTGACCGATGATAATGTCACCATCGTAAATCATCCGACCTGCTTCGTTACCCAAAAGGTTTACATAGACATAAACACAATTGAATTTTCCAGAGCCCTCGATCACAACCTCGTGCTCACGCAGAACACTTTTTCCCATCGCGAAATGGCTTGCGCTTGGGTTTAGGATCAGTTCCACGGAGCGTTCTTTCAAACGATAGCCTGGCCGATTTGTCTTTCGCCACGCATCTTCACAAATCTCAAAGCCGATCGTGATTCCTTCTACTTCATAAATCAAGTCACCCGCAAGGACGTTCTGATAGGATTCTCCCAACGACATCACTTTCCCAACGGGCCATTCTTCGAACCAACGGGGTTCATAGTGTACGCCATCGCGCGCAAGGTTTTGCTTTAGCGTTACTCCTAAAATCTTTTTATTGCTGATGACGCATGCACCATTGTACGTCACATTGTCGATTAAGATTGGCAGCCCGATAGAAACGGTGATATCCTCGGTGTGAGGGACGATTGATTGAAGCTTGACCCACGCCACTTGTGAAACCCATTTTGCCAGGAACATGTCCTCGCACCCGTATCCCGTAAGGCAAAGCTCAGGCAAGCACAACACGCGAATCTTTTGCTGTTTCGCTTCGCTGATCGCATCGATAATGTTTCGAAGATTGTTTTCCCAGTCGAGAGGAATCTGATTTACGGTGGCGCCCCCAATTCTCATACTTAAGTCTTACAGGAGTAAAATTACTTAATTGAACGATTAGTACGCCATCTAAGAGGCGAATAACCAATTACCAATAATCAAATTCCAAACGGAGCAGTCTAATATCACTATTACGCTACTCTATTTGGTTTTTGGTAATTGATTATAGGTATTTCATGGTGGCGCTGGAAGTATTTGGTATACGACTCTATTACCCCACCAGGTTCAGTTGCTCACACGTCTTCAACGCAGCATCTTGTTCCGCTTTCTTCTTGCTGTTCCCGTATCCGGTTCCCATGGCTTCGTTGTCGACCAGCACCTGGGCAGTGAACTCTTTGTGGTTGCGGGCTTTCTTGACGTTCAGAATCTCGAAGCGCACTTCTTTGCCTTCGCGTTGTGCCCATTCGATGATCTTGCTTTTGAAGTTTGAGTTTGAGTTGACAAGTTCATCGAGGTCGTAATTAGGTGCAATCAGTTTATCGATAACAAACTTGCGCGTGCGCAGATAGCCTTTGTCGAGGTAGATCGCACCGACAATTGCTTCCAGTGTGTTGCCGAGGATCACCTGCTGCAGGTGGGAGTTCTTATTGTCGAATTGCACGATGTTCCCAACACCAATTTTCTTAGCAAGTGTATTAAGGGCCTCACGGTTCACGATACGAGACCGAATTTCGGTGAGAAAACCTTCTGGTTTGAATGGAAATTTTTTGAAGAGGTAATCCGCTACGGCCGCACCTAAGATTGCATCACCAAGGTATTCAAGGCGCTCGTTTGATTCTTTAAAGCCGTGATCGTTTTCTTTGGCTATAGAGCTGTGGACCGTAGCAAGACGATAGACAGCCAGGTTGGATGGCGTAAGACCCGCAATGTTCTGAACTGCCCGGATGAGCTTTAGGTCATTTGCCGTTTTCCCTTTAGGAATTTTTAAAATCTTCCAAACCAAGCGTTGCGTACTCTAAATTTCTGAATACAAGTTAGTAAAAAATGGGAATTGGGCGTTGGACACTGGTTGTGGTTTGTTGTTCTGTGCTTAGGCTGTGTATACTCATAACTACAAACCACAAACTACAGACTATAAACTCTAAACTCTAAACTTTCTTTAGCAGGATGGAGAAGTTGTGTCCTCCGAATCCGAAAGTGTTGCTTAGCGCAACTTTTACATCCCGCTTTTGTGCCTTGTTGAACGTCATGTTGAGCTTTGGATCGAGATCCGGATCATCCGTGTAGTGATTGATCGTTGGAGGCACGATCGATTCTTTCAAAGCGAGAATACAAGCGATGGTTTCTACAGCACCAGCCGCTCCGAGCAAGTGCCCGGTCATCGACTTGGTAGAGCTGATATTCATTTTGTAAGCATGCTCACCAAATACTTTCTGAATTGCTTTGATTTCACCGATGTCGCCAAGGGGAGTGGATGTTCCGTGTGTGTTGATGTAGTCGATGTCTTCCGGTTTGATGCCAGCATCTTCGAGTGCATTGTACATCACCTGGATAATACCGGCACCTTCGGGATGCGGTGCTGTGATGTGGTACGCGTCTGATGACATTCCGCCCCCAATGATTTCTGCGTAGATTTTTGCGCCACGTTTTTTCGCGTGCTCGTATTCTTCGAGGATAAGTGCACCGGCTCCTTCGCCAAGCACAAAGCCATCGCGGTCTTTATCATAAGGACGAGACGCGGTTTCGGGTGAATCGTTTCTTTCCGAAAGTGCTTTTAATGCATTGAAGCCACCAACACCAGCTTCGCATACGGCTGCTTCTGAACCACCGGATACGATAATGTCTGCTTTGCCCAAGCGAAGGAAAGTGAAAGCATCATAGAGCGCGTTTGTTGAGGAGGCACACGCGGAAACGGTGACGTAGTTTGGACCGCGAAAGCCATATTTGATTGAAATATGACCTGCGCTCAAGTCCGGAATCATTTTAGGAATGAAGAAAGGATTGAAGCGTGGGGTTCCGTCTCCTTTCGTATATGATTTTACTTCTTCCTGAAAGGTTAACAACCCCCCGATACCTGAACCCCAGATCACACCGATGCGGTTGGGATTAAGTTCGGTCAGGGGGAGGTTTGAATTTTTGATAGCCTCATCCACAGCAACCATGGCGTACTGAGCGAAAGGGTCCATCTTGCGGGCCTCTTTGCGATCCATGAAGTTGCCGATGTCAAAGTTCTTGACTTCACAGGCAAACTTTGTTTTGAATTTTGTTGAATCGAAGCGCGTAATAGGCGCTGCACCGCTTCTACCGTTCTTCAGCCCATCCCAATACTCGTTTAAAGTATTGCCGATGGGTGTAAGTGCACCAAGCCCCGTAACGACTACTCGTTTCAATTGCATGTTCAAATGGATGTGGTTGATTAGTGATAATCAAATATTATTTTTTAACGTTTTGCTCAAGGTAAGAGATAGCCTGACCAACTGTAGAGATGTTTTCAGCCTGATCATCTGGGATGGAGATATTGAATTCTTTTTCGAATTCCATGATCAACTCAACGGTATCTAATGAATCTGCTCCAAGATCGTTAGTAAAGCTAGCCTCAGGAGTAACTTCAGATTCTTCAACACCAAGTTTCTCGATGATGATCTGTTTTACTTTTTGTGCAATTTCAGACATGTTTTTACGGTTTAATGATTTAAAAATCTC
>DASWTM010000322.1:0-28551 GCA_036402115.1 Chryseosolibacter sp. | reverse complement strand
ACAACAATTGTATATAAACACTCCCATTGCTTCTATTTTTGCCGTTGTCAGTAGGATTAATGTGTATATATGCCTTGCTAATAATAGGGAATTGTGCACTTTTTTGCCAGCGTGATTCCTGATCTCGTAATACTTTTCACGGTGCGTATAGCTGCCATGTGCTAGTGCTAGCGAACACATGCGGGTGAGGGATGGGAACGGTTGGCCAGTTTTCTGGCCGAGCCACGCCTCGTGGCCGAAGCGAAGCGAAGCCGTGGACAGCCTGCCTGCCAGCGTTGAATCTGGTGCGGCAGGCAGGCCTGCCTGCCAGCGTTGAATCTGGTGCGGCAGGCAGGCCCGACCCGTGCGCGTAGCCTCAGCGTTGCAGGAGGGCACCCCAAAAAAACGATTTCAAGCGGGGCTGAATGATCATCTTCTCTCTCGTTGAAGGTCTCGCTGACCTCACGCCTCAACGCCTTTGCAGCGCCTCGTACTCTGGTAATTGTTTCTTATATAGCTCCACATCCCACGTCATGTTCCAGTTTGCAATGTACTCTTCAATTGTGCCCAGCCCCACCTGCGTGCGCCTTTTATTGACGTTATCAGGATCCACCAGGGGAAGGACATAATGCGCACCCGTCTTCGGGTCGGTTCCGATCTGACTTCCGTAAATCTGTTTTTTACCTTCGCCTAGTGCAACGCGATCTTCGAGTAAGGCCAGGCTGCTGGGTTGAGCGTTGCCTTTCCGGGCAGCATCTCTCATCATAGGTAAATATTTTTGTTGTGTGGCAAGATCAGCATGTTGAATGACGAGGAAGAGTGTAGCATTTCCTTTTCCCCCGATGACATCGGCCCCGAGCCATCCTCGCTCGTCAAGAATTTTTTTCACCTTGATCAGGTTAACGGAATCTTTTTCGCTGATGATCTTCCACAGGGCCTTCATCTCATCGGAGTTCCATCCATGCTTTTGCTCTACACCTTTCATTTGTTGTCTGTACGACTGGTCATTTTGGTAGATGGTGTCAAGCATCGCCACCAAGGGCTTGTCAAAATTGGCTTCAGCTTTCGCTTTGTTTGTTTTGACGTGCGAAATGATGGTGTTCCACCGGTTGTCGTTGTGAAGGGAATTTAAGTCGGTGTCTGTCGTAATATGACCAAGGTTCGTGTACATTCCCCCTGCTGCGATCTTAAACAGCTGAGCAAAGGCGGAGTCTGGTTGACTCGCCAATGCCCACGAACATGCAGCGTTGTATCTGTCGTTTACCGTAGATTTATTGCCGAGAGCAGCAAAGGCTTCAGAATATTTCTGTGCTGACGTTAAATACGCTTTAGTCTCGTAGAGCTTCCAGGCCTCCTTAATAAGTTCTGAATACTTAGTGCGGTCTTGAGCTTGGACAACGTGAGTCACAAGGAATGTGACAAAAAGCAGTGAGGTTAGGCGTTGCATGATTGGGTCTTTTAAAAAATTTGAATTGTGTCCTCACTCGTGTGCGACACATCTTCTACTAAACTACGAATTAATAGCGGATAGGAAAGCTCACGCTATAGAATTTTTGAAAGAGCATCCTTGAGGTGATTCGATCTGCGTTCACGTAGCTATCGCTTGTCGCCACCAAGGCACCAAGTCTCCGAAATTTACGAAGGGCTTTGTGCATCGTTCTTTGTGGCTTACTCGCATGTCATGATTGTTCGTGTGAGTTGAGACATAGCGGTGGCTAGAAAAGCATACGTTTTGGATTTTTAATGACACTTTTTGCCTCATTTGCATCGCATTTTGTTAATCAGATCAACTCTCGAAATGTATGACTTTAAAACAACTCCTGCCGGTATCGTTGTTCTTTCTGACGCTGCTGCAGTCTCTCGGTTCATTCGCCCAAAACATCAAACACGAAAAGGTACAGGTCAGATTTCTATTGCCTCCAGCTACCCCGTTGCGCGAAGATGCTACCCGCTACAGAATTGTTATAGACATTAACTCGCTGCCCTTTGGATACTCACGCGAGGGGCTGATTAGTGAATTGAAATACTATGGGAAGTTGTATGGAGAGAAGTATCAGCTCGTAGAATCAAGCGCTGACATTGAAATCAATGTTCGGATTGACCGTTTTATCGCAGAGACACCGCGCATCGACACGCGAAATGTTACGACTGAAAAAAGTGATAAGACAAAAGTCACTACAACGGTTTATACAGGCTACACGCTGGTTGCCGTGCCCATGTTTGTGAGGATTCGCGACCTCAGGGAAGATAGAATTGTTTTCGAGGATTACGTCAACAATTCAAATCAGCTCACGGACATCAAGACCGAGGGGCACCGCACTTCCAAAGATGCGAACGACCACTTGCAGCATGAAGTGCGCATTGCCCATGATCGGTTTCTTAAGAACAACAAAGGTGCGCTGGCAACGCTCATGCAGCAGCGCTTCTCGTTCTATCCATCGGTGTACGACTGGGCAATCAATTACGTGGAAACGTCTAAGAAAGGAAACTATGACGATGTTGTTGCTGCTGCGAACGCAACAAAAAGCATACTGGATAGCCTGACGGACAAGACGGTGTCCATAAGCCCGTCCGTGGAAGATAAGATGTCAAAGGTGATCGAGCAATGGGAGAGCATATTAAAGCAGTCGGATGTTGCCGACCGAAAGGCGAGGATTGATAAAAAAGTGACGCTTGCGATACTCGAGAATCTTGCACACTGTAATTACTTCATTCACCGGTTCCGGTATGCGCAGAAATATCTTAATCAGGCCAGACAAATACAGAAGGATCCGTGGCAATACAATCTGGAGAAACGAATTGCCGATATGAAGAGCAGACTTGATGCGAATAGGGTTGACTACCAATGACAGGTATTCATAAGATGACGCTTATTACGTTTTATTTTTGCGTTTTTTCCTCGTGAGCAAGATGAAGCTCCCGGTTGAGATAATTGCGGGAGTGAAGGCAACATACGAGTTACCGTCTATCTTAATTTTTAATAACCCATTATCTAAACGATACCCATACGCGCGATCAAATTCATTTTTCGTGTGTTTGCTTTTTCTGTCGTAATGTTTTATATGGATGGAATCATTGGTGAACGTCCATATAGTCACGTCTTCTAGAAGCGAATCGTTAGGAGTTTTTAGTTTTGACAATGTGATTCGTTTCTGTTGTTTGATATTTTCAGCAGTAATCTCCTCGCCCACAATCCATCGCGAGGTTTTGAGATTATCTGTCAGAAAATCCTGGCCGAGACAAGTGAGTGAATGCAGCGTGAGAATAATGGCGAGAGGTTTCATCGAACAAGGTTCTATAGTGAATAAGATAAGGTAGACAGGGCCGCCTTCTCCAATTTACGCATTGCTGCGAAAATAACAGGCAACGGTTTAGGATTAGCCTTCAGTTTAAAAGCTGCAATGACACTTTCTGATCGCTATTCACCTTTATCTGCGATCATCAACCACGGCAATTGGAAGTATTGGAGATTCCATGTTGCGTTTTCCTTCTTTTTTCAGTTTAAGTCCGATGCTGTTGATTTTGATCGTAGGGTTTATTTTTTGCCTGATGAGTTTCTTAACCGCTCCGGTTGTGTTCTCAAATTCTGCGAGCATTTGCGCATGGTCGTCACTTACGGCATAGACAGTGAACCCACCTTTTTCACCGTTGAGGTCATGTCCATCGTTGTTAAATGTCAACAGAAAATCAATTGTGTCGTTGGTGAGGATTACTGTATCCGGTTTTACTGAGGCATGGATGTGCTTCGTGTAGCTCGCCCACCGCTGACATTGGAATGAGGCGAATAACATGCCGATGAGAAACAGGCTTAGGTAATGTCTCATTAATAAAGGGTCATTTCTTTTCTGCAGCACAATTATAGATCACCGGCATCTGACCTTTCCAATGTTGCCAAAGAACCTCATCCGTGGTCAGCCTTTTCAGCAGGTTTGCCACATTGATCCGGCTTGTCTTTCCTGGATTGAAAATTGCGCTTCGGATCGGTGAGGGGTGTAACGAATATTCGGTTACCTGTGCTTCGTCAATGAGTGTGTCAGGGCGTACTGCAACCCACTGGATATACGCATTGTTTTGTCCAACGTTTATTCGAAGGTAGTCTGCAGCTTTTTCGTTGTCGGGGTGGGGTGGGAGTAACAGCCTAAGCAACGTGATGACGATTCTTTCGCCCACCGATAGCGGTTCATTTAGGTCTCGGTTTCGATTGCCGGATGTATTCATCAATATTAACTTAACAGGTTTTGTAGGAGCATTTTGTCGGATGGCTTCGCATAGCTTGGCTACGGAAGTGGTAACTAGCTTTCTTGGCTTTCCATAAATTCCTTTCCATGAAATAGTATGACCAAGGCATGATATAATCGCATCGCAGTCCTGGATATAGTCAGATAGCGTGTCAGTGTTCATTTCGGCAATATTGCCCTTGATTATGGTCAATTGCTTCCTGCTATTCCATTCGGCTGGAATATTACTGCTTTCGCGAATTATTACTTTGGCGTTTTCGCCAGCGTCCAGAAGCTGTCCAACTACAAGCTTTCCTGTTGCTCCGCTTGCTCCAACAACTAATGTGGTCATTTTAATTGTTTTAGGGTTGAACTGATAGCCATGCCGTTATACCGGTCGTTGAGGATGCCGGTTCTTCTTTGCTAAGTAAACTCCAACGAGGATATGTGTTAAAGTTGCAGCGATAACACCCAGCACCCAGAATGCCAACGTTATGCCGACAATGGGCATTCCACAGTTTACTCCATCTGGATCAGGCTTTGGGTAAAAGAATTTCGGCAGGAAAAACACGTGTCCACACAGGACCACCAACAACACGATGATTCGTCCGATCCTAACGTTAAATCGCGTGAATGCCAAATTCAACATTGCTTGAACGAGGGAGACTGCTATGATTACGAGTAGTATCATGTTTTGTTTGCTGACCTTTGGGAGGAAACTGATCGATGCTCTTTAGCCAAGCGCTTGTTGTGTTGCCTTTTGAGTTGTTTCTCTTGTTCGGAGTATTACGAGTGTGATGATATATATGATCACGATGGCGAACGGAATTGCTACGAATCTATAATCGGGGAGTAGATACCAGAGCGCAACAACTGTTATTGTTCGCGTGATGGCGTGAAAGATTCCGGCCCAATGCTGGATGATCCATGAGAATGGCAACCACATCAATCCGGTTAAGATCCCAACAGTTAGAGGCAGTGAAGTGTAGTCAACAAGGAAAAATGGTATCGCGATCGAGTACACGAGGATAGCTTGTCCGGCTGTAAAAAGGAAAAGGCTATCGAATTCATTTTTCGGTTTGCTCTTATCCATGAAATTTTCTCCGGTGAATTTCGAGATGAAAAGGCCCAGGTAAACAATACTGCCTGTTCCGATAAAAATTGACCAGACTGACACAAAATCGGAGAAAAAGATACCAGCAAATCCGATGAGTGTCCAGACGATCAAACCCGCCAGGGGTGTTGCCAGAAATTTTTGATTGGCAAATTCAGTTCGTTGTTCCTCGAGTGTCCTTTTCATTTTGTTCAGGGGTTTGAGATCGCAATGCCTCTCGTTAGAAAGCGGGCTTGCTAAAATAAAAAGAAACAGGTTAAAAGTCGAATGACGCAAGACGGATGTTCACAGTTCGTTTTCTATGCGCGTGTCGGTTGATAATAGAATACTGTTGCGCCCGAGCCTAGTACTTTTGTCTTCATTAGTTTCAACATGATTCTGTTGTTGATTTCGTCAAATAGTCGCAGACCTTTCCCCTCGATGATCGGATGAATGCAAATTTGGAGCTCGTCAATAAGATTATTGTTTAGAAGCTGAATAATCAAACTTCGGCTTCCGACAAGGATGTCGTTCCCGTCATCTTGTTTGAGTTTTAAAATTTCTTCGTCAAGAGGGCGTTGTGCGAGTTTGGCAGTTTCCCAGCCTGTATCCTTTAGTGTGTTTGAGAAAACAAGTTTTTGAACTTTGCCTATTGACACTGCAAAGTCGTCCATGGATTTTTCACCCGAGGGTTTCTTGAGAAGTTCTTGCCAAAATTGCATGAGTTGGTAGGTGGTTCTTCCATATACCAGGAGACCACTTTTGTCAATCAATTCAGCATAATGTTGGTGAAGCTGTTCGTCAGCAACTCCGGTTGTATGATCGCAAACACCGTCAAGTGTCATGTTAAATGCGGCAAGTACTTTTCTCATATATAATTGTGCACGGCAACTTATTGCCTTTGACTTAGATAGCTGTGGAGGCTGCGAACTTTACCATCAATCTCATTTTCCGACTCGTAGGGTGATTCACCCATGAAGTAATAATACCCTAGTTCATTGAGTAGTCCGAATGCAATTTCATAATATTTGCTCGGGTAGACTTTCGGGAAATTTTCATGATTGACCCAATCCTTAATAAAGTTAATTGAATACCAGATTCCAGAGGCAATCTCCCGATCAAGACTCGTATCATTTTGAGTCCGTTTACATTCTTCCTCAATTTTCCTCAGAAGATTTATGAATGCATAATGATTCCATGAGAACCCGGTTCTTAGTTCGAGTAAGAATGAACCGTCTGCGGCATCTAATTCTTTTTTTAATGTCACCTCCTAAAATATTTTTACACCGTATGTCTAAAAGCCTACCAAAATAGAATTATCGGGCAACATACCACGGTTTTTGTCATGTGGTCCTTTTAATTTTTTCACGACTCCAGGTAAGTCCGTTTATTGCTCCTTCCATTGAGATCAACCATTCGCCCTCAACTCTAAATTCAGCTTTTTGGTCTTTTACCATTTTTTCCACATGCGCTCTCGTTATCTCAAAGCCGCGGAATTTGTCGGTCCATACATATTTTACCTTCAATAATTCTCCATTCTTTCTTGAGACTAAGAGCCCACCAACATATTCATCTGATAAATCAATGGGAATGAAAGTCTCTTCTTTAGCTACTGACAAAACAGTTGCCTGGATGTAGTCGATAAACGCGATCATCAAGTCCTCCTTTGACTCCCTTTTCTCTTCATTCCCTAAGAAATCTCCCACAAAGTATAGATCTGCGACCTGCAGGAATGAAGGAGCCACGTCTATCTTAAAGAAAATATCGGAATGGGAATCACCTTGTTCGTCAAATAGTATGCGTATCATCGTCAATAGTCACGTGTGTGGAGAACCGTTTGGCTATCGGTGGTCTCGTCAAAGTGATCGAAATTAAGTTGTAATGCCTCGTATTGTCCGCGCTTTTTCAGATGTCATTCAATTTCTTGGGTGGCACTTCTTTGTTTTCATTTTGGTGATGATGACTCCAATACCACTTTCATCACACCGCTTCACGGAATTTATCTGTACCCTTAATTCGTTCCAACTATGTTCCTTCGGGTAACGTTAGATATGGAATGATTGCCGGGTCGTAATTCGCAATTGTGTTCAAGTCATAGATTCCAGAATTGTTAGCATCATCAAGGTAGTCTTGATCTTCAGTGCCAGAAAGAAATTTCCATCCACTGTCGATGTCGTTCACTGGCTCGTCTCTGTACATATATAGTCCACCAATTCACCATGAACCATAATTTTATCTGTCGTCATTCCGGCACCCATCGGCCGAGGTAACAGTTTCTTAATTTCTGTTCCCTTTAGTCTGAAATCCTTTTCTTTCATAACAGTTTACGCACAACGTTTATCTGCAGAGAATATTTAGCGCGACTGCCCTGCGGTTTGCGAAGGGAGACTAAACGCGATTTGAAAGATACAATTTTTCGTTTACACTAAACTCTGATGGAGTCTGATGCTCGTCAGGGTTGTCAGACCCGGCAATGACGTATAGCTTGTGTCGTGCGTAGTTATTTTTCTTCCCAGTACCATTTCCGCCTGGTTATTTCTCCGTCTACCTGATACACGTTTACGTTATCCGTTTCAAATTGTGCATCCCAAACAAATTGTTGCCGGACTTGTCCCTGACTGTCTATATTGAATGTGGCCTTGTTCCATTTGTTTTGTCCAGAATTCGCGGTCGAACGATGCATTGATTCAATGTCGGCCGAAAGCTGTTCGCATTTCGATTTTCCAATTTTTCGAATGTCGATTGGGATTTCTGTTCGATCCGTAAGACTAAAATGCCCCCCGAAGGAGATCATACCGGGTTGCATGGTAATACTCAACTCCGTTGATGCCACTTCTTTGTCTCGTGGGTGAGCCAGAGAGAGGAACTCCTTAAGTGTCATATTGAATTGGTCAATCGTCATTGCTTTGAAAATAGTAATATTTTCGTTTACATAAACTCTGACAGAGTCTGATACTCGGCACAGTCTTCAGACCGACAATAACTTAAGGACTGTGCTGTGCGCTGGTCATTAGTAGACATACCCTAGGCCCACTTTATAATCGCGCTTGGACCGATCCAAAATTTTGAAGCTTAGGTCGTACCGTTCCAAGGTCGCACAAGCAGTATCACCCGGGGTCGAATATAAAAGTATGAGCGAATCATTCTGAACTTTGATATCGCCCGTGAATCCCAAACAACCTGACTGCCCCACTTCTACATCGATCTGAATCGTATCGCCATTTATACCTTGCTTTATTATCTTCTCAAACCTTACAGAATCGAAATAGTCTTCCTTTGGCGCTGACCTGCCAGGCGAGTATTTAAATAAAAGTAGCTTAACCTTACTATCATTTTGTTCATAGTTTGAACATGCGATTGGAAGTAACGCCAGAACAATATGGAGAAATACGTTCTTAAAATGCCTTGCGTACAACGGTCCGTACATAAAGCGTAGGCGGCTTAAAAACTTCTCCATTGTCACCTTTCATGAATTTAGTTAAACGCAAACTGTTTACTCTTCAAATGGAACGCGAATATGGCTGATAGACAAGGTTGGAGGTATATTAAAACATAACTAATTTGAATGTGGTCTTAACTCCCTTAGCATTTTTTCGCACTATTTTAATAGTGTTAGCAGAATAAGAGAATCTAAAGTTTATAGCCTCATTATTTACAAATCCAGTTACTTCTAAGATTGAATTGTCTTTTGTTCTTTCGGTCTTTAGTAAATATTTTTCCTTCCGTCCACTAAGATTGTGTGAATATGAATAGTCAGTGATTCCGCCCCTTTCATTATATCAAATAACGTATTCACAGGTAAATTCTCCTTTTTTGATTTTCGTCTGCTTTTGAGAAATCAGGTGTCCGTCTCTTTCGTATAACACCGTATAAACTGAAGAGTCTTCAAAAAACTCAGTAACTTCTTTCACTACTTCATCTTGATCATTAAACAACCATTTTGTCCTCACAGCAACATCCCCTTCATTAAACTGTTCGACCATGTGATACTGCCTCTTGTTATTTAAATATTTTCTATGGTCTAGCAATCGATTCCTGCCAATATCCGTGAAATAGAAGTCAAAACTATTCTTTTCTTTATTGTAGAGAGAGTCCGTTGAAGCCCTTATTGTTGAATCTGCTAACATCATATTTCGTTCTAACGACTTTAGTCTACTAATAAAATGGGTATGCTTTAATGTATCGTCCTTATAAAACTGAATGCTATCTAAAGCCAGCAGATCCGTTGTCTTTATTGAATTGAATTGTCTCCAGAAGGTGTAGATATTTATGAAGTGATTTTCCCTGTAAGGAACTTCTATCTTTTCAAAAGTGTAAGTCTGCGCGTGTGCGCAGGTCGGGAATAATAGCAGTATACAAAGTAATCGTATCAATTCGTCAGCTTAAGGGTTGAGAGTACAGTGTAGTTTAAATTACCACCAACGTTTGTGTTTATGCAGTGCGGGGAATAGAAGGGCTAAAAATGTAGCGCAGCGAAATGTTTAGCCCGACTTGCACGCCTCTGTCCCTCGACACCGAACTAAATTAAGAAATTAGTTTTAATACCTACACCAAACCCCGCATTGCATAAACATTTTGTTGTGGGCTGGGCGTTTAGTCCGCCTTTAATAAACAATGACATTAATTATTGTCACTATGAATAGTACGACTCCAAGTCCAATGATTTTGGTTTTTGTGGTCCTTGATTTTAATGTTGTCAAATAAATTGTCACGGGAATGCTACTAACAATAGCTATCACCATTGTATATGTCGCGTCTAAGTCGTCCGCGAAAAGGTAGTTCTCAGCCGCAATTCTTAGTCCGTAGAAGGGAATAAAAAAGTAAGTGGCCATTAGTACAATGTCCAGTGTGTCTTGTTTTTTGTCTTTTGTGTCCGTCATTTTTTACTGAAACTCAGTTTTCTGAAAACGCCTTGCCCACAACTAATGTATATAAGCACCCACCGTGCCTATATCCCCTGCCAATAATACCACAATTATGCCTTTTTTTTTACCAGAACGAGGTGAGGTGCTACACTCATAATCTTCTCTGCAAATCGTTGCCATCATCGCGGGTGAGGGATGGGAACGGTTGGGCCAGCTCTGGCCAAGCCACGCCTCGTGGCCCAAGCGAAGCGGAGCCGTGGACAGCCCTGCCTGCCAGCGTTGACTCTGGTGCGGCAGGCAGGCCTGCCTGCCAGCGTTGACATCTGTGCGGCAGGCAGGCCCGGCCCGTGCGCGTAGGCCCTGCGTTGCAGGAGGGACACCCCCAAAAGAAAAATCATGGCCAACTCAAATAAACCGTACAACAACAACTAACATGTAAATTTGATATTTTCGGTCATCGCATGGATCAGGCTGCATCAACACGTGTTCAGAAACCAACGTTCTCCGAAGCCTTTCGATTCTGGCTGAAGCTCGGGTTCATCAGCTTCGGTGGGCCTGCGGGACAAATTTCGATCATGCACCAGTTTCTGGTTGATGAAAAGAAGTGGATCTCGAATAGCAGATTTATGCATGGACTCAACTATTGTATGATCCTTCCCGGCCCGGAGGCGCAACAGCTTGCAACGTATATCGGATGGCTGCTGCATGGTGTGCGAGGCGGCCTCGCTGCGGGAGTTCTTTTTATTCTTCCCTCCATTTTTATTCTGCTCGGGCTCAGCATACTCTACGTTACGTATGGAAAAATTGAATGGGTGGCTTCCTTGTTTTACGGGTTGAAGCCTGCCGTGATCGCCATTGTTATCCTCGCGATGGTAAAGATCGGGAAGAAGTCGTTGCTGAGTTCGTTTCACTATGTGGTGGCAGCAGCTTCATTTGTTGCGATCTTCTTTTTTGATGTATCTTTTCCAATCATCATTGCAGCAAGTGCGATCATGGGTGTTCTCGGGCAGCGAATGGTCCCGGAATTTTTTACGACCCGCGCTGCGCCTGATAAAGAGGATTCGCATGAACGTGAATATTATCTCAATAAGTACTCGGCTCCTGTTACACACGGACTGACGCCAAGGGCTGTTGCAGTTAAGTTTGCAGTAGCGATAGCGTTGGGAGTTCTTCCGCTGATCGTTTTCATGATGTTTACCGATGATGCAGCATTCTGGCTTTTGCTTTCGGGATTTTTTACGAAGGCAGCGTTGGTTACGTTTGGTGGTGCTTACGCGGTTCTTCCCTATGTAGCACAGGAAAGTGTTGAAAAGTACCAATGGCTCACGGAACTGCAGATGATCGATGGACTTGCTCTGGGAGAAACCACACCTGGTCCGCTCATTATGGTGCTCGTGTTTGTCGGGTTTATGGCGGGCTATCATCATGGCGGCACTTCCATCGCGGATGGCACGCTGGGACTACTGACGACAACGTTTTATACATTCCTGCCGAGTTTCCTCTTTATTTTTGTGGGAGCGCCATTTGTTGAGCGAACCAAGGAAAATGAAAAACTCAGACTGATTCTTTCAATCGTTACCGCTGCCGTTGTGGGTGTGATCATCAATCTTGCCATTTATCTCGGCAACGCTGTGGTTTTCCCCGAAGGTTATCCGGTAGTTGATTGGTTTGCTGTTTCCTGGCTTATCATTTCAGTCATCGCGTTGTCGCGGCTTAAGGTCAATATGATCTTGTGGATTGCGGTCAGCGCGTTCGCAGGACTTGCTTATTACCTTTTGACCGCTTGATTTTCATACGACCGTTATTTGTTCTATCTTCACGCACTTTTTGATTTTCATAAAGGCATAGGATTTTTACTTTTTATTGAATGGCACTATTGGAGAAGCAACTTTTCGTTAAGAAATCTACGATCCCTAATTCCGGCAAAGGTTTGTTTACAAAGAAGTTTATCCCGAAGGGGACACGCATTGTTGAGTACAAGGGCAAAATTTCCAAGTGGAAAGATGTGAAAGATGAAGACGGCAAGAACGGCTATATCTTTTTCGTGAATCGCAATCATGTGATCAACGCACTTCCCACCAAGTGGGCTCTTGCCCGCTACGCGAATGATGCGCGCGGCCTTTCAAAGATCAAAGGTCTAACCAACAACTGCGACTATATAAGCGAAGGCACGAAGGCCTACATCGAGTCAAAAAAGGATATTCCTGCAGGAAGCGAGATTTTTGTTGATTATGGCAAAGACTACTGGAAAGTAATCCGCGAGAACATGAAGCTTTGGGCACGCGAAAAGAAAGAAGCGGAGAAAAAAGCTGCCAAAGCGAAAAAGACTGTTGCCACAACCAAAAAAGGCAAGACCGTTCGTTCAGTTCAGCCGGCCAATGGCAAGAAGCTCAACGGTACGTATCATGTTAACAGCAGAAAAGCGTTGACGCGGAATCGCGTGGGCAACCGTAAAAAAGTTGCTGCCAAATAATCATTGTATTTCCTGCTCCAGTTGCTGTAACGTTTCCGTTGCACTGGCTGCATATCCTTCAAATCCCTGACGCATCGCTTCACTGATGTAAGCGCGCAGCAATCGCGGTGAATTTCTGTTCACCTGAATGGCTTCCGCGAGTATATCATACGGCTTTAAGCTTTCCGGATCGGTCGACATGAAATAGTTGGCGGCCGCGATAATTCCGTCTTCAAAATACGGATTCATCTTGCTGAGGTAGGTGTAGTTCTTCGCAGCATTCACAGTGTCGCCACTGACCTGGTTGATCAACGCTGTATACAACACTTTGTGTAGAGCTTTATCGCGTCCGAACTCCACGCCCTTGTTGATTTGTTTGGCAAGGTTCTGCACTTCACCCCGCGAGGCGAGCATCACCAGTTCAAAATGTTTGATCTCATCAAAGAGCTTTTTGTTTGTCAATTCAAGGCCACTGGTCTGATTCAGGTATTTGATTGCCGGGACAATCCGCGCTGCCCGGAATTGTCTCTTCGCCATATCGAGCAGTGCCTGAACTTTATAGTTCGGGTTATCAAACGTATTGCTCAGGCGTGAAAAGTAGCTGGTGTCATTCACGGAGACAACATAACGAACGTATTGATACTTTTCCGCATCGTTGAGCGTTAGGGCATCCGTTGGATTCAACGTGAGGATTTGCTGAAGGCGTCTTGCGATCTCTTGTTGTGCCGGATCTCCATAGGTAGCGACCGAATCCCAGGCCACGAGGGCAGCACCAATCCGGTGGGCTTCGGTAAGAGCGATAGCGTTGTAGAATCGTGCGTCTTTATAGTCAGCGCCCGCTGAGTGGATAAAGTATTCATGCGCGATCAGCGGGTTCTCCTGTTCAAGTGCCCACAGCCCCATGATGTAGTTGTATTTGCCCTGGTAGGACTGCGAGATGAACGCAAGCTCTGCGAGAATCTCCTGCGCCTTATAAATATTGCCCTGATGATAGAAGGCATAAGCAAGCGATGCTTTCAACGCCTCGCTGAAGGGGAAATTGACAGAGTCGCTCGCAATACGCCACGCTTCTTCAGTGAATGTTGTGTCAAGCGTTGTGGCATTCCTCACGATATAATTGTTCAGCAACGTAGCGGAGTACAGATCCAGTGTTTTTGCTTTCAGCGGTTTAACCTCAAGATCGAGTTCCTGGTTAAACAGCGTTGCACTAGCCAGTGCGTTGGCTACCACGAGGTCTGACTTTGATTCGAACGTGTTGACCACTGAATCGGTCTGAATTGGCACCAGCTCAGCAGCGGCCAGCGCAATGAAATTTCCTTCAGCAGATACTTTGGTCGCGTCACTTTTGCGCGCAATGTTCAGGTAATAGATAGCGGAATCAAGATTGTGAATCCGTGCGTATGAGAATCCCAGGTTATTTGATAATTCGGGAAATGATTTTTTTGCTTCGGACTCGCGGTAGACTTTAATGGCATCGAAATAATCACGATGCCACAGGAAGAGATTTCCTTTGTTGATCAAAGAATAGTCCGAAGGTCTCCTGACGTTGGCCAGATCGAAGTGGTCGCGTGCCGCTTCAAAGTCGAGGCGTGACGCTTTAAGCATACCCAGCGCGTAGTTTGCGCGGTGACTTCCATATGCACTTTTGCGGCTGCGGTCATAAAACGTAGTACCGAACTGCTCGTTGTCCTGCAGAATATATAAGTCAGCCGCATAGTTGTAAAATCCCGCAAAGCTGTGGTACACGTAGTCGCGCCAGTACGTGACGAATACAAAGGCGAGCGCTACGATCACACCTGCGAGCCGGAACGTAAAGTATGGCATGCGGTTAGGTCGATACAAAAACTTCGATGCGTTGATGTTGTCTCCCATCATCACCAGGAAATTCGAAAACACGTAGATGAGAAATACAATTCCGAAAGCTGCGTGCGCGAATATGCTCAGGTCTTCAATCACTTTCACAGGCGCATCATTTCCATTTCCGAGGAGCTGCAATAGCGTGATGAACGCGATGGAAGCGAAGGAAATATAGAAGATAGCTCCGAAAGGTGTGAATGGAAAGATGTTTTCATACAGGTTCTCGCGTTCGCGGAATCCCCACAAGCCGATAATGGTCGATAGCGAGATCAAGAGCAGGAAGTTGATGTAAAAAAAATCCCACTCGAGGTATCCAACGGTATGCAGGGCGGTGATTATGATGTTGACGAGGTAAATCGCGCTGATGATGAGGAAATGTCGCAGCTGGTTTGTTCCACTTTGGCTTGCGATGTAGAAGAATGCCGCCATTAGCTCATGCGCGATCATGATAATAAAGATAACCGTCAGAATGAGCGCAGCCGTGTAGGATGTAACCGCCAGGTGAAGAAAAGGAAACTGAACGCTTGAGAAGTTGAGGATGAGAACATACAACACGAGGGAGAGGCCTAGGAAAACAGCAAGTCGTGTGAAGAATCCGGTCTGCGGACGAAGGCTCTTAAAGTAGTAGCTCAACAGGGTGAAAAGAAGGAGCACAACTGCCGGGACAATGATGCCACTGACTCCAAAAAGCTGCAGCACATCGAGGCGAAGACTAACGCCAAAAATGATGAACACACTCATGGCTGCGAAATACCAGAAGCCTTCCATGGCTGTAAACGTGGTCAGCAACACCATCGCCAGAAAAACAAGTACGCCTAAGAAAATGTAGGACGCAGTGAAGTTGTGATGCAGATCGCTTCCCTGGTGATATTCGAAGATGACATAGCTCTCCGCTGGTACCGACAGCCGGAATGGGCCCACGCTAAAGCTGTGCACCGTTGTCTCAATTACTTTCTGCTCCTGAATTTTCTCCCAGGAGATCACACCATCGGGTTGGGTAAAGTAGTAATACCATGCAAGTGAAAAGGCGATCACGAAGAGGCCAAGCAGAAGCATCCAGAACGTTTTGTACGGACGGGACCAGTCTCTCCAGAAAAAAAGTGATGACATGAATATTAGCTTTTTAGGAACTGCAAGCTAATAGTGTTGGAGGGAATTTGAAAACGAAAGTATCCCACGTTTGCGGGATACTTTCGGAAGAATTTAAGAGAAGAACTTTGTTACACCAGGTGTGGCAATCGGATAAAGTCCGTTTGCATCCGGCAGCACCGGTGGCTGTGCATCAAATGCGTAACGGGCAGGCTGGAGGCTGATACTGGAGTTGATCGCTTTATCCCACTCGATCACTTCACCGGAATAGGTTGCCATTCGTCCCATGATCGAAGTCATGGTTGCCTTGGCTCCGTTCTCTGCATCGGTGAATTTGAACTCTTTCTTTGCAATGGCTTCGAACAATTCGTCATGTTCGGTCTGATACGGATTGTTTTCTTTTGCTTTGTCAAATTTATAAAGCGAGTTGCCCTTGCTTGTGATTTCCATCGCACCGCACTTCACCACGCCTTTTGTTCCAACAATCATTTCATCCACGATCGCATACGTTCCTTTGATATGACGGCATTGGCTGTTCATGATAGTGCCATCAGCATAATGGAACTCTACGTAGTGATGATCGTAGATCTCTCCGAAGTCTTTTCCGGTTCTGACCTGACGGCCACCCATACCCTGTGCCTTTACAGGATACGCGCCCTTGAACCAGTTCATGACGTCAATGTTGTGGATGTGTTGTTCGGTGATGTGATCGCCACACAGCCAGTTGAAGTAGTACCAGTTTCTCATTTGGTATTCCATCTCAGTCTGACCAGGTTTGCGTGGATTTACCCAAACACCATCGTTGTTCCACCAAACTTGTGCAGATGTGATGTCACCGATCATGCCATCTTTCACACGCTTGTACAGTTCGCGATAGGAGTTTTGGTAGTGACGTTGTAATCCGACAACAACGTTTAGTTTTTTGCGCTTTGCTTCTTCAGCAACGTCAAGGACTTTCTTCACGCCTGCAGGATCCGTTGCCACCGGTTTTTCCATGAACACATGCTTGCCCTGTTTGATTGCCTCTTCGAAATGAATCGGGCGGAAGCCAGGAGGAGTGGTGAGGATTACAACATCGGCCAACGCGATCGCTTTCTTATAGCCATCGAAGCCCACGAATTTATTTTCTTCCGGCACGGCAAGGCGGCCTTTAATATTGCCTGTAGCACCAGACCAGTCGGAGAGGTCGTCTGAGTTTAACGCTTTGTAGCAGTCGTCCAGTCTGTCGCGGAATGCATCAGCCATCGCTACCAACTTTACATTTTGTTTCGTCAGTAATGCTTGCATGGCAGCACCGGTTCCACGGCCGCCACAACCCACAACTGCAACCTTGATGGTGTCGTCAACAGAAGAGTTGAACCCTGCCTGAGAAAGATAGGGCAAGGCCACTAAACCACCCGCCAGGAGAGAACTCTGTTTCACAAAGTCTCTGCGGGAAGAAGTAGATTTTTCGGAGCGCATATGATTTTGGTTTTATGATTAAGGATATTGAAAGAGATAGATTTCTATTTTAGATACTGAGTGTAAAACTTTTCAGCTTCTTCTTTGGTCGGCTGAACTCCGGGTCTTACGATGCGAAAGCCCACAAACATTCCGTCTGTCAGCCACCACTTGCTTTTCGGAATCTGCGGGTCGCGCTTGTTCCATCCAGCCTCCGAGGCCAGCCGATTGGAACACCGTAATTCTTTTGCGTCATCCTGATACGAACCTCCGCGAACTACCTTTGGATATTTTGAAGCTGGTGGCACGAGCGGATCTTTTGCTCCATCAGCCAACTTCGCGTAGGCAGCAGGATCGTATTGATCGAGTGTCCACTCGCTGAGATTGCCAAGCATGTCATACAGTCCCCAGGCGTTAGGTTTGAGCTCCGCAGTTTTGTGATATTTTCCACCACTGTTCAGAGCAGAATAGGCGACAGCATTTAGATCTTTTGGTGAAGCGGTTCCTGCTTTGCAAGCGTATTCCCACTCCGCTTCCGTTGGCAAGCGATAAAACGTTCCGGTTTTTTCGTACAACCACTTGCAATACATTATGGCTGCTTGTTGACTCATACTATTCGTAGGATTTCTTGGATCGCGGCCCATCCCCCAGGTTAAGTCGATATATTGAGCGGTGGGTCTGGTCACTACATCCACCGTGATATTTTTAGTTTGAGGAACGTCCAGGTTTTTGAAGAAGAGATCCCACTCTGCGAAACTCACCTCACGTTCACCGATCCAAAACGGTGACAGCGAAATCTTCTTTTGAGGACCTTCATCCTCATCTTTTACTTTTTCATTGGGTGCACTGCCGATGGTGAACGTTCCACCCGGGATAGCTACCATTTTAAATTTTACCGGTGTACCGGTGATTGTCTGTTCATACGTTTTTAATTCCTGACTGAATGCTGAAGCAGCCGCGAATACCAGAACTGAGAAAAGAGAAGTTTTCAACGATTTGAAATGTTAGGATGGACAAGTTAAACAATAATTGCGGCTGAGCAATTGATTTTCGGACGGCAGTAATAGTCATTTCGACAAAATGTTGGTTTACGGCCTAACGGGAATTAGTTTTTAGTAAGTGGTAGGAGATGTTTAACCATGAAAGTACTTTTTATTCTGAATCCCTCTTCCGGAAACGCCAACAATGAACGGGCGATCCTGCGAATCCACCAGTTGGCACTGGAAAAGGAATTTGATTTCAAGTTTCTGTATACGAATGGCAGGAATGACGATGAACGTATAGCTGCCGACCTTGAGTCCTACAAACCAGACCGGGTGATTGCCGGTGGCGGGGATGGAACGATTCAACTTGTTGCGCGAAACCTGATGGGGCAGGATAGACTCATGGGGATTATTCCTATGGGATCCGCTAACGGCATGGCTACAGCGCTTGGAATTCCGTCTAACCCGGTAGATGCTATCGATACGATCGTAACGGCAGATCATTGCATTCCA
The DNA here is from genome assembly GCA_036402115.1 of Chryseosolibacter sp. Taxonomy (GTDB): domain Bacteria; phylum Bacteroidota; class Bacteroidia; order Cytophagales; family Cyclobacteriaceae; genus Chryseosolibacter. The sequence continues at coordinate 10,063 of DASWTM010000322.1, read as the reverse complement.
CTCGACCTTCTAAAATTTAATGACCGGCATATCAGTATCCACCTGGGCGATATCGGGATCAACGCGGTGATGGTAAAAAAATACGAGGAAGACAGCCAGAAAGGAATGCTCGGTTACGCCAAATATTTGCTGAGTTCCATTAAGGAGACACCTTTGCAAAAGTACACGATACGAACTCCGGAGCAGACGTATGAAAAGGAGGGATACATGCTCGCATTCGCCAATGCGCACCAGTACGGAACGGGTGTGCACATCTCCGAAGGTGAAGTGTGGGATGGTAAATTTGAAATTGTAAATGTGCCGCGCGTTGCACTCGATGAAGTCATTAAGGCAGGCCTGACTGCGCTTAACGTTTTTATCGACAAAAATATGTTTTCCGATGTGATCAGTTGTACAAGAGCTGAAGTGACAATCGATCAGGAAGTGGATTTCCAGATCGATGGTGAATACATGGGCAAAGTGAGTTCTTTAAAGGTGGAGATCGTTCCGGCTGCTGTGAAATTACTTGTTCCGTAATGGCGAAAAAGCTTCCGATACTGCTAAGCTTCTACGCGTTGTCTGGTGCAGACAGTACGCTCATCCAGGGACAGCTTACGTACACCAGCGCGAATGATCTTTCGTTCAAAGACTTCACGCGCAGAAAAACATTTCGCACGCTGGTAAAGCTTTACCGCACGAAGCCTTATGCGAATCAATACATCGTTTTGATTTTTGACAAAGGCAAAGTGCACATGAAAACGGATGAGTATGGTTCGTTTTATGGCCGATCTAATACGTACCTGGAGGGTGCAATCCTTCAGAAGATTCAATTGGTTTCTGGTGAAGATGTAAAATTGGTTCCGGGGCTATACGAACCGAAAGTTGACTTCATTGAAAACAACGTCATCGCCATCTCTGATATTGACGACACGCTGATGCACTCCTACATCTACCGAAAGCTCCTCAAGTTCAGAACGCTCATGTTTACATCAGTGGAAAAACGCAGAGCGGTAGGGCAGATGAAGGAAGTGTTGCAAAAGCTCAGCCTCGATGGCGCAGCAACTTTTTACCTCTCGAACAGCGAGCAGAACTTATATCCGCTGATCTATCGTTTTCTCACGCACAACAGTTTTCCGGTTGGCCCGATCTTTCTGAAGAAGATGCGTCACTTCTGGGATGTACTCTTCAACATCAAATTCCCGTTCCGAAACATGCATAAGGAGCAGATGATCGTGAACATTATTTCTTTCTTTCCAGAAAAGAAATATGTTCTGATGGGTGACAATACCCAACACGACCTGAGCATCTACCTCGCTGCCGCAGAAAAATATCCCGAAAGGATTCGCTACATCCTCATCCGCAAAGTAGTCGAGCGTGGAGAAGACATTGTCTTGATGAAAAAATACGAAGAGCAATTGCGTGCGGCTGATATCAAGTTGTATTATGCAGAGGATTTTCCGGAGGAGTTTCGGTTTTGAGCGGGTGATTTCTGCGGGGATTCACCTCAATTCTAGCTCGTCTCGTACATTCACCTCATTTTTGGCCCTTCTTCCTACATTCACCTCATCCCTAACCCTTCTCCTACATTCACCTCAGCCCTAACCCTTCTCCTAAAGGAGAAGGGAACTTCCCCTCTCCTTCAGGAGCGGGGTCGGGGGTGAGGTGAATGGTCCAAAGCGAGATGCATCCTCTTTCAATGGGGTGCCACCTCTGGTAGTAACAGCAGCTAACTAAAAAATATTCGCAGGTCTCTTCCTGCTCAATTTCATTTTCTTTAGTTTCATATTAACACCAATGATGCATTCTCATGTTTCGGCAGATTTTTAATGTCAAAATGAATGCAAGACAATCTTCACAGAGGCGCGGACCCAATGCTTTTTCACTTTGCGCGCGTGAACCGTCAAGTACAGACGGAGGCAGAAAATATCTTATGGGGCAGGTTAAGAAACCGAAAGCTTGGCGGATTTAAGTTTCGCAGGCAGCACCCGATCGCAAATTTCATCGCTGATTTCTTCTGTCTTGAGCGCAACCTTGTGATTGAGGTAGATGGGGATTACCATAATTATAAAGAACAAGCAGAATATGATGAAGGCAGAACGTATGAATTGAAAGAGCTGAACGTTCAGGTAATCCGGTTTACTAACCGCGAAATAAAAGAGAATCTCGGTTTCGTGTTAAGTGAAATTCTGAAGAAGTTGAATTGACCAGTTTGTCTCGCATTCACCTCATCCCTAGCACTTCTTCTCATTCACCTCATCCCTAACCCTTCTCCTAAAGGAGAAGGGAACATTCCCCTCTCCTTTAGGAGAGGGGCAAGGGGTGAGGTGAATAAGAGAAGTAAAGGAAATAAACAATGGCACTACCCCGCCCAATTCTTAAACGCTACCGCCTTCTCTCTACTAATATCAATCTCATTATTAAATGGCGGCTTGAGCTGCACGGTCAATCCTTTGTGGGTGGTTTTGATTCTTCCAACCGATTGGATGTGAATGATAAACTGTCTGTTTACACGAAAGAAAAATTCGGGATTGAGAAGGCTTTCAACTTCGTCCATAGTCTGGTGGTCGCTGATGTATCGCTCGTTCGACATCGTGTGGAGGTAGATGAGCTCTTCTTTGTGAAAGAACGCGATTTCGTTTTGCATCACAGGCACCAGGGTGTTGCGATGGAGGGAAAGGAATCGTTCTTTATATTTCTTGTGTGTTGTCTGATTCCAGGTGCCCATCAGCGTCTTCAGTTGCTCAGCAAGAATGGATTCAGAAGTGAGCGAACGATATTTCTCGATTGCCGCAGCAAGTTCTTTTCCATCGATCGGTTTGAGAAGATAGTCTATGCTGTTGAGTTTGAATGCGCGGATGGCATAGTCATCGTAGGCTGTGGTGAATATGATCGGGCATGCCACATGCAGCTTTTCAAAGATGTCGAAGCTGATGCCATCGGAGAGCTGAATGTCAGAAAGAATTAGATCGGGACCGGGATTGGATGCGAACCATTTCTTTGCGGACTCAACGCTTGTTAGTACTTTTTCTACGCGAACGGAATCATCGATTTTTCGCAAAAGATTTTCGAGGTCTTTTGCAACAAGCGGTTCGTCTTCAATGATAAGGAGTCGCATAGCATTGGGGTTTAATCGAATTCAAAGTTTGGATTTTGCCAGCCCATCGGTATGTCAGCTTCGTAGTTTCCGTTTTTGTCTTTAATGCGCATCTCGAGTCTGCCTTCAATGCGAAAGCCAAGGGACTGATAAAAAGCAATAGCCTTCTCGTTGCTTTCGCGCGTCATTAATTCCACTTTGCCGATGTTATGGCGGTTTAGTCCAATCTCTTCAAGGAATATCGTGAACAGCGTTCGTCCGATCTTTTTTCCCTGGAAGTCTGGATGAACAGCGATGGTTAGATTGGAGTAAAGGTGATTGAATACTTCGATCCCGGGTTTGTGAGCATGAACTTCACCGATCAATTCATCGGCATTGGAAGGATGTTCAGCAACAATGATCAGGCCGTGTTCGAGACTTTTCGTGAGAAATCCTTCCACGTATTCATCCGTCACCTCATGCGGTTTGCGTGCAAGTCCGTCTCCGGCTTTGGCTACTGCCTGGTAAAGTCGTTTGATGCGCTGGAGGTCTGCGGGTTCTGCGGTTCGGATATGCATAAGGTTAGATCAGGGGCACTTTAACATAAAACCTGTCGTCTGTCGGTTCGATCAGCACAGGCTTTTCTGTCAGAAATTTATACAACGATTTCAAATTCTCTAAGCCAAGCTTGTTGGATGACTCCACCATCTTGCGAAGCTGCAGGTTGTTACTCACGATAAGGTAATCACCGACCGTCACAACTTCGATAAATAGCTTTTTGTCTTTGTCGACAACATTGTGTTTGATAGCATTTTCAATGAGGATCTGCAGTGTCACCGGAACGATTGCTTTCTCCTTGGCTTCGTCATTGATCTGGAAGTTGATGCTGAGTGCACCCTGAAACCGCGTTTCCAGCAGTTGAACGTAGTGTGCGATGAATTCCAGTTCCGTAGAAAGCAGAACAAAATTTTTGTCTTTGTTCTGAAGAACGTACCGATACACTTTCGAGAGCTGCTGCAGGAATTGCGAGGCAAGTTCCTGGTTGTCGAAAATTAGTGAATTCAGAGAAGTCAGTGCGTTGAAGAGGAAGTGTGGGTTCAGCTGATTCTTCAGGTTGTCAAACTGCACTTGAGATTTTTCTTTTTCGAGCCGTTCCGCTTTGATCAGGCTGTCTTTCCACCGATCGATAAAGTAGGTAGTAAAGAAGCTGAGGTTTACACCCACTGGAACAATGGCGTATAGTGCCCACGTTGCAGCGATGAACAGCGAGTCAAGTTTGAAATTGAGTAACGGTTCCCCAAACCAGTACACGAGAAAACGTATACTGAGGCCAATCAATGAACCAATAGCCAATTGGATAATGATCCGGCCCGTCAGGTTGCGTTCAAAGGGGTACACCTTGTTTAGCCACAGATTCACAAGCCGCAGACTCTCCCAGAAGCTAGTCGCGATAATGAGCGAAAGGATGAAGATTCCAACGTGCGCATCTGTGGTGAACTCGTCAAATTTAGAAAGCCGCACCAAAAAGCCAACAATCGCTGCAGTCAGGATGATGCCGTACGTTCTCAGAAAATGATTGATGCTTTTATAGCCTAGCATACGGTATGCAATATGCTGTTTTTTAGCTTAGCGACACATTCATTAAAAACTTCACCTGGTTTTCAGAAACGCTCGGGGGCGTCAGTTTGATCACCGTGGAGGGATGTCAGGAGACTATTCTCGAGTTGAGCAACCTTTCCAATCGTCCATGAATCATTGACAATTTTTGTTGTGCGCTCAATCCGCTTTTCTTCGAATCGCAGGAAGGCTTCTTCAACGGTCGAGTATTCCTCAATACAATTTGTCAAGACCACAGCATCTTCGATTGCCATACATGCACCCTGACCCATGTTAGGTGTTGTGGCATGTGCAGCATCTCCTGCGAGAACGATTCGTCCGAATGCGAATTTCTTGATTGGTTTTAGGTCGATGATGTCGCCCCAGATCAATTGTTCGTTCTTTGTTTGTTTAAGGATGTCGGCAACAGGTGAATCGTAGTTGCTGAACTCGCTTACAAGGTCAGGGATTTTATATTCACGAAGGAGCGGATCGTTCTGCTGCGCATTGATGCACGCAAACCAGTAGAGCTTATTATTTGCCAGGGGTACAATCCCGAAACGGCTTCCTTTGCCCCACGTTTCTGATGTTTCTTCGAGATTTACAGTGGAGGGGATGTCATCGATTATTGCGCGCCAGCACGTATAGCCTGAGTAACGTGTCTTGGATTGAGGAAGTAATTTTTTTCGCACAACGGAGTGGATACCATCACAGGCGATCATATAATCGGCAGTGGCGGATGTTCCGTCCTCAAAGTAGAGTGTGACTACCGATGAAGTCTGATTGAAATCGAGGAGCCGTTTGCCAGCGATGAGGGAGTCACTCTTAAGTTCGTTTACCAGGATGGATTGAAGGTCTCCGCGATGGATGGAAAAACTGTTGATGACACCGAATTTCCGGCTCAGTTGTTCTGCATTCGTTTGCGTGAGGATGTTTCCTTTTTCGTCTTTAATCGAGATAGCCTGAAGAATTTTTCCGGCTTGCAGGATGGGGTCGGCTATTCCAATATGGATTAGCGCTTTCACCGCGTTTCCCGCGAGTGTCAGCCCTGCACCCAGTGGTTTGAGACTGGGGGCCCCTTCATAAATTGTAACATTAAAACCTTTCCGTTGAAGGGCAATGCCGAGTGTTAATCCACCAATGCCTCCGCCAACGATTGCAAAGTGTTTGTTAGTCATCCGTTTTTGAAATGTTCCTGGTTTTTCGCTTTCGCTTGGAAAGCCGTTGCTCCTGAATGAACAAGTTCAGGTTGCGCTGGGCTACCTGAAAATGCTTGAGATACGACAGGGTAGATGGATGCGGACGTAATGTAATGTGATTTTCCATAGCAGATCTTTGGTTCTATGACACTCAATTAGTCGTTTACCCCTATCATTTATTGTGCACTTTTTAACTCTTCACGATTTTTCCATCGCTCATTTCGACTATCCTATCGGACTTTTTGGCGAATTCGTCATCGTGGGTCACAGCAATGATCGTCTGATGATACTTGTGGGTCAACTCCTGAAATATATCAAACACGAGGTGTGTATTATACGTGTCAAGGTTGCCTGTGGGTTCATCACCCATGATAATATCCGGATCATTTATGAGAGCTCTCGCTATTGCTACCCGTTGCTGTTGCCCTCCCGAAAGTTTACTCGATTGCTTTAATGCCTGTTCGTGTATACCGAGCATCTTCAATTTCGAGTACGCGCGTTCTTCCACTTCTTTTGCTGGATATTTCCCAAGCTTCAGTCCGGGTATCATAACGTTTTGCAGTACGGTAAACTCGGGCAACAAATAATGAAATTGAAAGACAAACCCGATGTGTTGATTGCGAAATGCCGCAAGCTGATTTTGATCTTTATCAGTAAGCCTTTCTCCCGCGATTTCAAGCTCGCCTTCATAATCGGTATCCATCGTAGACAGCACGTACATCAGTGTCGACTTTCCGCAGCCGGACTTCCCGACAAGCGATAGAAATTCTCCTCGCTTTACGGATAGGTCAATCTCTTTCAATACCTGGAATTTTTCAGGCTCGTAAAAATATTTTGTGACTTTATGTGTTCTCAATACTTGTTCCATAACCATGCTTATTGTCCTCGTAGAATTTCGATCGGATCGATTTTAGATGCTTTACGCGATGGCATATATCCAGCGAAAGCTGTAGTCAGTACCCCGAATACAATTCCAATGATGTAATACTTTGGATCAAAGTTTACCGGAAGGCGATCGATACTGATGAAATCTCCGCCATCAAAAGGCGCCTGTGCAATTAACTTTGAGAGACCGAAGCCGATGATCAATCCCAATACACTTCCAACGAATCCGATGACCAGTGACTGAATCATGAAGATTTGTTTCACGTCTTTTCCGGCAAAGCCCATTGCCTTCAGAATCGCAATGTCTTTCATCTTGTTGTAGATCGTCATGTTCAGGATGTTGTAGATTCCAAAACCCGCTACGATCAGCAAGGTGATGGATACACTGTACGTCAGAATATTCCGGATGATACTTCCCGTGAGGAAGGTTGCGTTTGCAGTCTCCCAGTCTTCCGACTTGTAGCCATACATTTCTGCAAGGCCCGGAGCCATTGCTTTCGCGAGATTAATGTCGTGGAGTTTTATGTTTATATCGGTGATGTAGAAATGATCTTGTTGCAGAATCGTTTGTACGGTCGAGATGTTCGCATAGCTTCTGACGTTGTCCACCGTTCCAATCCCCATTTGGAAAATTCCAACAACCTTGAGTGTCATCGTATACCCCTGGGGTGTTGTCATTACTACGCGATCACCTACAACCACATTAAGTTTTCGTGCGAGACCTTTACCCATAATAATCCCATCATGATTTGCTTTCAGATCTTCAATTCGACCTGCTTTCATTTTCGCGCGCAGGCCGAATAGTTTATCTTCTTCCAGAATATCTACCCCCAGGATATTTCCGCTCAGCTGAACCGGGCCATAGTTGTAAAACACCTGAGATGAAATGGATGGCGCCACGCCTTTCACACGGGCATCCTTTCTGATCAGCTCCGCAATCTGCAGTGCATTTCTCACTTTCGAAGTTTCATTCTTGGGCTTTTGATGATGGATCACATTGAACCCTCCCGTGTTTACCTGCTCGATAATTGAAGGTCTCCCTTCCGTTACATCGTTGAAGATGTGAATGTCAGGGGAGGATGTCATCGTCAATTCTTCGGTGAAGTTGTTGAGTCCGGTCATCAGGCTCACCATGGCAATGAACATCCCGATCCCAAACGTCACGCCCATCATCGCTACGATGGTTTGCTTCGGTTTGCTCAGCAGGTGGGTTTTCGCTATTTCCGCTACAAGCTTCATATTATTCCTGGTTGTCGACTAACAGTTTGCCTGAATCAAGTCCTTCAATGATTTCAACTTCGTCAAGGGTTTCTGCACCGCGCTTTACTTTTACTTTCCTGATGCCATCGTCTGTTTGAATGTTCACGGAATCACCCGGAAGCAATTTTGTTTTTGGAATGACGAGTGCTTGCTCTTTCTGATGGATGATGATGTTCGCTTCAAGCGCGAGGCCGGAGAACCACCCCGGCAATGCATCGATGAGTTTTGCATCGGCTCGAACAGATTGTTGCCTGCGGTCCACCATTGGAAATACTTTTTCGATTTCTGCGTTAAACACCTTGCCGGGATACGCATCAATTTTGACCAAAACTTTCTGGCCCACTTTCACACGCTGGATGTCAAGCTCATCTACGTCAAGCTGGAGGTAGTAGGCATCTTTCTTTCCCACCACAGCGAGCACTTCATTGCGTCTGATCAATTCTCCTTTCTCTTTCGCGGCCATAAAGACAAGACCGTCAACTTCGCTTCGCACGGTATATCGTCCCGATTCATCACCGGCTATCGCGAGCTGCGACTTCGCATTCTGGAATTCAAGGGCCAGCTGATTGCGCGTTTTCTCATAACGACTATGCTGCAACAGGTAATCGTTTTTTGAATTCTCATACAACAATTTGATTCGATCATACTCGCCTTGGGACGTGGCGTTCTTTTTCAAAAGATTAGAGTAGCGAACGAAATTTGCTGAGTCAAACTGCAATTTGGTTTTCGCTGACTCCCGTGCAGCTTTAAGTTCCTGTAACACGGGAGAGCTGTCGCGGAAGTTTTTTGCGGCAAGATCGTAGCTCTCCAGCGCGATGGCATAGCGCGCGGATTGCTGGCCCGATTCAATGATGTATAACGGTTCGCCTTTTCTTACAACATCGCCCTCTTCCACCAGCTTCTGGGCAACAGTGCCTTCCACTTGAGGGAAAATCTGGTATTCATCCTTTGAAACCACAAAGCCAGACGCATACACCGCTTCAATCAATGGCTTCACTGTGGGCTTTGTACCTTCATCCTTTCCGCTGCAGCCGACCAGGGCTGCAAGCGTAAGAATCGATAGTGGGAATTTTATGTTCATGGTTTGCATTATTTCAAAAGGTTTCTTGACTGTATCATGGATTCGTAAATGAGGAAGCTAGCGAGCTTGTTGAGGTATTGGTTTTGAGATCGAACACGTTCCTGGTAAATGGTGACATATTGATCGATTGTGTATACACCCTCCGTATACTTGTCGCCTGCAATGCGGTGATTCATGGCGTTCAACTGGAAATGCTCCGTATACTTTTGTAAGCCATCCGCTGCTACGCGATGATTGATGGCAAGCGCTTCCAGCTCCTTTTCAGATTGTCGGGCGTAATTCTCAAGTTCGTATTGTGCTGACTGCGCCTGAAGGGAAGCCTGGCGGATCGAGGAATGCCGACTGAAGCCTGAGAAGATATTCCACTCGGCTCGCAAACCAATTACACCAACATCGAACCACTGCTGACTGGATGAAAAGATGTCGAACTCATTATTAAATGCCTGTCGTGTATATCTCCCGTAGATAGACAACTCGGGAAAAATTCGCATCTGCTGGCGTTTTAGTTCTTCAACGCTTTGTTGTTGGCGAGTTGTCAACATTCGATGGCGCGGGAGTTGCTGGAATGAAATCGCCAGGTCCGCTGGCCTTTGACTGTTGATAGATCGTGCGATGCTTTCCGTAAGCACAACGCTGTCTTTTTCAGAAAGGTTGAGCAGTGCCTTCAGGTCATTTGCATTTTTATGATACGCGCCTTCGCTATCGTTGAGTTGGGCCTTTGTCTCCAGATACAAAGACTTAACGCGATTGAATTCGAGAAGCTCAATCATTCCATTCTGTAGCCTCACACCTGCCGCGGATAAAAGGCTGTCGGCAGCATCTAGTAGTTCCTGATTAAGAATAATGGATTCTCTGCTCAACAACGTAAAGTAGTATGCGGTGATTACTTGTTCGGTAAGCGAAAGCGCCCGGTCTTCAAACTGATGGCGCGATGCTTCTTTTGCCAGGGAATTGGCTTTTATGTTTTTCCAGTTGGCTGCGTTGACGAGC
>DASWTM010000321.1:0-2318 GCA_036402115.1 Chryseosolibacter sp. | reverse complement strand
TCTGCTTGTTATACGCAACTTTGTCTACATGAACCCGGAGAAGGAACTGCTGGGACCCATGACCCTCACCGTACGTGTAACACAAACCGGTACTTCTTCTTCGGTATACATCTGCCAGGATGGATATCAGCATGGAACGGATTGGGATTGGTACTATGATGCTGTGAAAGAAGCATGGCCTGTGGTGGCGAAAAAAATCAAGACCTACCTTGAAGAGAAAAGTCATTAAGATTGACTAAACGTTCAGTAATGATGTGTGCTAGTATTTAGCCAGGGTGTTCAGCGTCACATCGACTCTCCACTTTTTCAGGAAAAGCGCTAACTTATATGTAAAATCACTACTTTATGAAATCCATAGCAGTCATTCTCGTGATTGGTTTGATGCCGTTTGCAGGTATGGCGCAAACCACCATTCCGGTTTCCGAAAACCTTGTAGCGGAAGGCATTCCTCCCTTGTCGACACAGCTCGTTGCAGACGTGAAAACCTACACTGAATCACGAGGCGCAGCGTTGGCTGAATGGCATCCTGTGAGAAAAGAAATGATTATTTCAACACGCTTCGGAAATACTAATCAGCTCCATTACGTCAAGATGCCCGGTGGAGACCGAAAGCAGATTACCTTCTTCGATGAACCTATCGGGTTCGCAACGTTCGAACCAACTCGCGGTGATTATTTTCTTTTTTTGAAGGATGTCGGAGGAAATGAGTTTGCTCAAATCTACCGCTATGATATTGCTTCAAAAAAAGTAACGTTGCTTACAGATGGGAAACGTTCTCAAAATGGAGGCATTGAATGGAGTCACAAAGGCGACTTGATCGCGTATGGCTCGACAAAACGCAACGGACAGGACCGTGACATCTATGTGATGAACCCTAGCGATCCGGCATCGGATATGAAGGTAACCGAATCGAGTGGAGGCGGTTGGGGCGTTGTTGATTGGTCAGCAGACGATTCGAAACTACTTCTACAGGAAGGAATTTCGGTAAATGAATCAAGGCTTTACATGCTCGATCTCAAAACGGGTGAAAAAGTCAGGCTACTTCCGGAAAAAGATGAACGCGCTACCTACACAGGTATCAGTTTTTCGAAAGATGGACGAGGTATTTATCTCGCAACAAACAAAGACTCGGAATTCAATCGACTTGCATACTTTGATCTGGTAAGCAAAAAGCTGATACCGCTGACAACAACCATTCCCTGGGATGTTGATGATGCAAAACTTTCTGACGATGGAAAACAACTCGCATTCGTGACCAATGAGAATGGACTTTCAAAATTGTATGTGCTGACGACCGCTACCAACAAATTTACTCCGGCCGCTAATCTTCCCACTGGAGTACTTGGAGGCTTGGAGTGGACTGCTGATTCAAAGTCGATCGGCTTTACGTTCAACGCATTCAATTCTTCTGCGGATGTCTATGAATACAATACGGTCTCAAAACAGCTTGTGCGTTGGACTGAAAGTGAAACGGGAGGAATCGATGTAAGTACACTTCAGGTTCCTGAACTCATTTCATGGAAATCATTTGACGGTAAGACGATCTCGGGTTATTTGTACAAGGCCTCTTCCAGGTTCTCTGGTAAAAGACCTGTAATCATAAATATTCACGGAGGCCCTGAGGGCCAATCGCGGCCTACATTCATTGCTCGATCCAATTATTTTCTCAACGAGCTTGGGGTTTCAATCATCTATCCGAATGTTCGCGGCTCTTCCGGATACGGCAAGACGTTTCTCGATCTGGATAATGGGATAAAGCGCGAGGAATCGGTTCAGGATATCGGGGCGCTCATTGATTGGATTGCTACGCAGCCTTCCCTTGACAAGGAAAGAATCATGGTTACCGGTGGAAGTTACGGAGGTTATATGACGCTTGCAGTTGCGTATTTGTATAACGACAAGATAAGGTGCTCGCTAGATGTAGTCGGTATTTCGAATTTTAATACGTTCATGAAAAATACGGAGGCATATCGAAGGGATTTGAGGCGGGTGGAGTATGGCGATGAGCGCGATCCTGAAATGGCTGCGTATTTTGAAAAAATTGCACCGCTGAATCACACCGATAAGATATCCAAACCGATTTTTATAGTACAGGGAGGTAACGACCCGCGTGTGCCGTATACGGAGTCAATTCAAATGAAAGATAAGATCAGGGCAAATGGCGGATCGGTTTGGTTTCTTATGGCAAAAGACGAAGGCCATGGCTTCCGAAAGAAAAACAACGTAGACTTTCAGTTTTACGCAACAATCGAATTTGTGAAACAATATCTACTCAATGGGAGTAGTGTAAATTAATTCGATCAAGTCGTGTTGGATTT
>DASWTM010000320.1:0-49727 GCA_036402115.1 Chryseosolibacter sp. | reverse complement strand
CAAACAAGCTTCTTAAACGGTGGATCCAGCGGTGTCAGTTTAATCTTTGCAGAGGTGACGAATGCAAGTGTTCCCTCTGACCCTGCAATCAGTCCACTAAAGTTGAATGGCTTTCCAGATTTCCGATAAGGAGCCATTCGCGCAAGCACATCAATGGCATAGCCGGTGTTCCTTCGTTCGATGGATTCCTTAGGGAATTGTCTTTCAATTTCCGTTATGTTTTTTTCGTCTGATAGAATGCGATTAATGTGCTGGTACAATCGCGTCTCCAACCTGGTCGGATCTCCTGCGAGTTTCGAGCGGATTTCCTCCTCGCTGTTTTGTTTGAAGTGAACCTTTGAGCCATCGGATAAAATCGCTTCAACCTCGAGTAAATGTTCACGCGTACTGCCATACACTACGGAATTCGAACCACAAGAGTTGTTGCCGATCATGCCACCGATCATTGCGCGATTGGCGGTGGAGGTTTCCGGGGCAAAGAAAAATCCGTAAGGCTTAAGGTGAAAATTTAAATCGTCCCGGACGATGCCCGGCTGCACGATGGCCCAACCTTGTTCCTTATTAATCGAAATGATCGAATTGAAATGTTTTGACACATCCACTATTATCCCGGCACCAACCACTTGCCCGGCAAGCGAAGTTCCAGCGGTCCGAGGAATAATTGAGGTTTTATTAATGCGCGCAAATTGAATAAGCGTGATAATGTCCTGCTCGGATTTTGGAATAGCGACCGCCAGCGGAAGTTCACGATACGCAGAGGCATCCGTAGCATACAGTCTCCTCATCGTGTCGTCAGTGAACAGATCACCCTGAAGAGACTTTTTTAAGGCAGCGAGGTTCATAGCATCTCAAAAATAAACCAATCGCCTCAAATGAAGGTCAGGTCCATGAAAATTTAAGTCGCGGGTTTAGCGGATTTGTCTGAGATCCTCTTGAAAGAAATTTCAAACGTTGTACCACCGTCAATTTGGCTGTTTACCCTCACGGTGCCGCCCAACGCTTCCACCTGAGTTTTTACAAGAAACAATCCAATGCCTTTACCTTCAACATGGAAATGGAAACGTTTGTACAGGTTAAAGATGTTCTGCCCGTTTTTCTCCAGGTCAATTCCAATGCCGTTGTCTTCGAAATGCAGCACGATGTTTTCTGCCTGGCTTGTCGATCGGACAGTAATTCGAAGCGTGCGGTCGGGATGCCGGTATTTGATTGAGTTACTGATGAGATTAAGAAAAATGCTTTCAATGTATGGACGGAGTGAATAGATTGTGGGCTCGCTCAACTCAGTTTGGACGGAGGCATTCGTTTCACCAATCTCTTTTGAGAGGATGGATTTTACTTTGATGACTAGTCCATTAAGATCAATCTCTGAATACAACGTAGGGCTTAAGCGTTGAATCGATAGGATTCCTGTCAGGTCTTTTACTATCGTGTCAAGTTCCTGCGAGGCATGCTTGATCATGTCAAGAATTTTGACTGTGTCGTCCACGTTTTGTGCGTTCGCGATCGAAGTGAGGCCTATTAATCGCGCTATCGGAGCGCGTAGATTGTGCGAGATGATATAAGCGAATTGCTCCAGCCGGTTATTCTGTTCCAGGAGTTCCTTGTTGGCAGCAGAAAGATTTTGGTTTTGTCGTGCGATTTCCGTTGACAAGCTGTCGTTCTTTGAGCTGATCGCTTTACGAATTTGCTCGAGTTCAGCATTTTTCTGCATCAGAAGGCCAGCCTGTTTTTCGATCTCGTTTTGCTGCGTGAGCAGATGTTCGTTATGGCTGATAATTTCTTCGTTCTGTGATTTGATCTCTTCATTTTGCGCCAGAATCTCCTGCGTACGATCATGCACTGCGCGTTCGAGTGCTTGATTTTGATTTTGTAAAAGGTTATTGCGTTCCGACTCTGACTCTTTAAGCCGCTCAGCCAAAGAAACGGTTTTATTTGAAAAGTAGGCCGTGTATAATAACGTTGGGACCACGATCAGCAATACAACAACCTGAAGTAGATAGATATTGCGTTGTGCAGTGTGGTAGTCTGCCTCCGCCTTACCAGCGATCTGATCGGCAAATTTATTCACGTTGCTTGAAAACGAGCGATGGTCGCGCCAAACAATATAGCCACGGTCCTGTACAAAAAACTTTTGAAACTCATCGCGTCTTCCCTCGTCAATCAGTTTTTTGAGTCCAAAGATGAAATCGAAATATGCATTGGTTTGTTGTCGCACCTGATTGAATTCCTGAACTGGATAGCCAAGGAAAGAAAGTGATTTCTGTACCCGAAGAAAAATTCTCTCTTTGTTGGCAAAGGCAGTATCCATGGAAGATTTCATGGATTCGATTTGATCGAGCGCATAGCCCCGTATACCCAGATCGAGCAAATGAACATTGCGGATGATGTCGAGCGTATTTACTTTGACAGCTTCCGCCTCTTGCTGTATTTCGATACTGCGCTGCAGCACCTTGTTGTTTCGGTGCATGAGAACAAGTTCGGCCACGAGGCACAGAACAATTGTCGAAACAAGAAAATAAACCGCCTTTTTGCGATATTTTATATTTTCAGGCATACAGCATGTGAAAAATTCAACAATAAATCTGCGGGAACCCCGTCCTAAGATTTATAGGAATTGAACAAATTTGAATTGGATTCGTTTGGAGCATCATTTGGGGTGATAGTAAAGATAGAGAATTGAGTGTGATTTGCATTTATTCTATCTTTAATATTCGCGCGCGTTTAAAAATAACTGACCGAAGTTAAACGGACACAACATGAAAATCAGAGCAATAATTACCGGTGTAACTGGCATGGTTGGTGAAGGTGTTTTGCACGAGGCGCTTGCTAATCCTCGTGTCGAGCGGGTGCTGGTCATTGCGCGCAGGCCCTGCGGTGTCACACATTCCAAGCTGAAAGAAATTGTTCATTCGAATTTTCATGACCTGAGTTCAATCGAATCGCAACTGAGCAGCTACAACGCTTGCTTTTTTTGTCTGGGTGTTTCCTCGGTGGGAATGAAAGAGCCCGAGTATAAAAAAATGACGTATGATCTCACCATGCATGTGGCAACGACACTGGCTCGACTAAATCCTGATATGACATTCTGCTATATTTCTGGCGCAGGAACCGACAGCTCTGAACAAGGGAAACTTATGTGGGCCCGGGTGAAGGGAAAAACTGAAAACGATCTAATGAAGCTGCCATTCAAAAAAGCATATATGTTCCGCCCGGGTATGATCAAAGCAATGAAAGGTGGAAAGTATACTTTGAAACTGTATTCGTATTTCGGGTGGATAGTAGAACTCATGCGGGTGGTTGCTCCAGGCACCGTTGTAACGCTGAACGAAATCGGTAAATCAATGATCAACGCAACAATTTCGGGATATTCCAAACCTGTCTTGGAAATTAAAGACATCAAAGCGCTGGCTGGTGCTTGAACTACTTCTGTGTGCTGAATATATTTTTCACCAGGCTGATTCCTTTCTCAAGTAGTCCGCCCGTGACCTCCTGCTCATAATTTTCGATTGCATTCGATGTGGTAGTTGCCGGATAGACGAATACGAAGCTTCGGCCCTGAAAATGCTTGCTCATCTTTTTGGGAATGACATCGAGCAGTGGCGAATACGAAATCCCGCCAGCTCGCGATGAAAGGATCATAAGCAAATCAAATTCACCCACAGCCGGACTTAGCATCCCAATCTTTGCCAGATCTAGCGAGCCCTTATATTCCAAAGTCACCGTTGCATTAACCAGTACGATAATGCGTTGCACGGCATCGTGCGCGGGTTGGGTTGAATAGAGTTTAAGGCCCATCCGTAACGAAGCAGCTGCACGCAACGCATTCTCAATCGTGGAAAAAAATCCTTTCTCTTTTTCAGCAAACGGTGGACAAACCAAAATTAGATTCTGATGGACATTCAGCGGACCTACAAAGCGCGTGATAAAAATATTCTGCGATGTCTGTCGCACGAGACTGTCGAACGTTTTTCCAAAAATGATATCTGCGATTGTTTTGTCGGGTGACCATCCGAGCACAATCTCCGTTATACTCTGTTCTTTCACAACGCGTTGAATGCCGCTGGTGACGTTTCTGTCGATCGTGCATGTAATCTCGATTTTCTGGTCCGCTGCAGCGGCATGAGCGATCGCCTTGTCAAGTAACTTCCGTGAATCGACTAGCTTTTGTTCGGCTTGTTCTCCGTCTTTCACTACGCTCAAGCCAACAATCGGTGATGGATCCTTTTGATTTTTAATCATCATGGCGAAGTCAATCAGCCTGCCCATGGTATCGGGATTTGAAATAGGAACAAGAATCCGTTGTGAATACCCGGGAGTTTCCGGTTGCGTGTCCATCTCCAATAGAACTTTCTTTCCTGCTTTCTCCGCAGTAAACGATGCGACAACGCACGTGATGAGGATCAATACAACCGTACCATTAAGTGTATTGCTGTCGATGATTTTGAGATTGAAACCGACCAGGATCACAGCAAGTGTCGCTGCTGCGTGTGCACTGCTCAATCCGAATATCAGCGTGGTTTGCGGTTTACTGAAACCGAACACTTTCCCCGTAAAGAAAGCCGCGATCCATTTGGATAACAGCGCCACAGCAGTGAGTGTCAGGGCGATGATGATTGCCTGCGGACCTTGCGTCACAACATCCAGGTCGATTATCATTCCCACACTGATGAGGAAAAATGGAATGAACAGGGAGTTGCCCACGAACTCAATGCGGTTCATAAGGGAAGAATGATGTGGTATTAAACGGTTCAATGTCAAACCCGCTGCGAATGCGCCAATAATCGGTTCCAGTCCGGCAATCTCTGCGAGGAATGCACAGAAGAATACAACCGACAAAACAAAAATGAAGTGGGCCGACTTTTCATCCTCGAGTCGTGTGAAGAACCAGGCGGAAATTTTTGGAATCAACACGAAAACGATCGCAATAAAAATGAGGATGGAGATAGCTAACCGAGTCCATAAAAGATAGGTCACCCCACCTTGCACCGCTCCGGAGATTACCGCGAGTACAATCAACACTGCCGTGTCAGTTAAAATTGTTCCACCTACCGCTACGGCAACCGCTTTGTTACGGGCGATTCCGAGTCGTGTTACAATGGGATATGCGATTAGGGTGTGCGTTGCAAACATGCTGGAAATTAGCAGGCTGGTCATGAATCCAAACTGCAGCACATACAAGCACACCGGTAATCCAATGGCAATGGGGATGATGAATGTGAAAATCCCGAATACAATACTTTTATTTTTATTCTTCTGGAAATCGTTGAGGTCTAGTTCCAACCCAGCAATGAACATGATGTACAGCAACCCAATCGTTGAGAAGAGATTTACGGCTGAATTTTTCTGAATTAGAAAAAGCCCGTGAGGACCGATCAGAATTCCGGACAAAATTAACCCAATAATTCCGGGAATTTTGAAACGATTGAAAACGAGAGGAACCAGAAGAATGATGAATAGAATGACTGAAAAGATCAGTACGGAGTTCGTAAAGGGTGTTTGAAATTCGTGACTGAGGTTATTCCAGAATTGTTCCATCGAAAAGTTTTAGATACAACTTGAATGCCGTGCCGGCTGTCAAGTTACACGTTTCTGTCAAACTGCACAGGGGTGCTCCCAGGAACTGGCCGTGACTGCCATTTCTTTAGGTTTGCGTGCGCATCCATTCTTCGTATTTTGCGGCAGATTCTGAACCATGGTTCTAACAAAACTATTTGCCGATTTTTTTAGGAGTGAACGTGCCGGAGGGTTTGTACTCATCGCGTGTACTATTATTTCGTTGTGCCTTACCAACATCTACGCACCATATCATGAGTTCTGGCGAATTGAGGTCGGCAACCACACGATTACGCACTGGATCAACGATGGGTTAATGACCATTTTCTTTCTTTTGATCGGGCTGGAACTCGAACGCGAAGTGTACATCGGAGAGTTGTCAAGCGCGAAAAACGCGATGCTGCCAGTAGCTGCCGCGTTGGGCGGAATGATAGGCCCCGCGTTGTTATACCTCGCATTCAACACCGAAGGTAATGCTCGTGGCTTTGGAATACCGATGGCTACAGATATTGCTTTCGCGATCGGTATCCTGTCGCTGCTGGGAAGTCGTGT
Organism: Chryseosolibacter sp.; assembly: GCA_036402115.1. Classification (GTDB taxonomy): domain Bacteria; phylum Bacteroidota; class Bacteroidia; order Cytophagales; family Cyclobacteriaceae; genus Chryseosolibacter. Next base: position 43,622 of record DASWTM010000320.1, on the reverse strand, counting down.
GCCAACAGCTCTCAAGGTTTTTGTCACTGCACTCGCGGTAATCGATGACCTTGGCGCTATCCTTGTCATTGCAGTCTTCTATACATCAAGCCTTAATTGGCTGCACCTCGGACTCGCGCTAGGCATTCTCGGTCTTCTGTTCGTATTAAATCGCCTGCGGGTTTATGTCCTTTCGATCTACCTCGTTGCCGGTGGAGTAGCGTGGTATTTTATGTTGTCGTCAGGCGTACATGCAACGCTTACCGGAGTCCTTCTTGCGTTTGTGATCCCCTTTGGGAATGGAGATTCAAATTCCATTTCCTATCGACTTCAGCACCACCTTCATTGGCCGGTGGCTTTTGTCATCTTGCCCCTTTTTGCCCTTGCGAATACGAGCGTTCTTCTGCCTGGCAATATCCTCGATGCCCTCTTAGGTTCGGTCAGCATTGGTATCCTTGTAGGTCTTGTAGTTGGTAAACCGCTTGGGATATTTTCGTTCAGTTTCCTGGCTGTCAAATCAGGAATATGTTCATTGCCTGCAGGTAGCAAGTGGAGCTACATTTTCGGTGCGGGTATGCTGGGAGGAATCGGATTTACGATGTCGATCTTCATCACATTGCTGGCGTTTGAAGACCCAACACGCATTGACCAGGCGAAAATTGCCATCATGGTCGCATCGTTCATCGCTGGAGTGAGTGGACTGCTATACTTGAGAACCGTGCTCCCAAAACCTACGAGTTCAAATTGATCCTGCCTTCCTGCTGAAACGATGGGGACCGTCTTGGATCGCTTGGTTTTAGGCTGATCATCTTCGTCAGCTTTGCACCAAGTTCTGCTGGAGGTAAGATAAAGTCAGGATGATCTTTGAGTATCGTAGCGATAGGCATTGAGTTGAATTTAGTCGAGCCGGGATCCTGAACTAGAACATCACCACCAGCTTTAAAGACTGCAAGTGCCCCATCGGAACCATCACTGCCCATACCAGAAAGAACAACAGCAATGGCATTCGACCGTTGATCTTCAGCCAGTGATTCGAAAAAAACATCAATGCTATTGTTCACATGATTATTATCGGGACGTGGCACAAGCATGAGGACACCGCTGTCGATCTTCATTAACACATCCTCAGGCATGACGTAGACGTTACCCGGCTGAAGACGGGTTCGATTTTCAACGCGTGAGACTGTCAAACTTGTAAACCGGGAAATGATGCTTGGAAGGGCACTCTTGAAATCACGGAAAAGGTGTGTGACCACAACAAATGCCGCATTGACATCCGCGGGAATCTGGCTGAAAAACGATTTGAGGGCATCCTGACCGCCCGCAGATGCACCGACACCGACAATACGAAAATCTTGTTGACTCATACTGGTCAGCATCAAAAAAATTGAGCCAGCAGGTGTTACAGCGTGAAAGAAGTCTTCAACGTCTCGATTAAGCCGGAGTATGTCGAGGGCTTTGTAATGAATTTTTTTGCGCCAAGTGTCCTGGCCTTTTCCATGTCCTTGGGGTTGGTAGAAGTCGACAAGATTAAAACCGGAATTTCTTTCAACTCCTCGTCTTTTTTAATCTTGTCAAGGCAGGTGAATCCATCCATCTTAGGCATATTCAGATCCATGAAGATAACATCCGGCAATATCACAAGCTCATTTTGTAGAATCTTTAACGCTTCGTGACCGTCTGACGCAGTGAGATATAGAATGTCCTTGTCGATTGCGCTGAGTGCGTGACCGAACACCAATTTGTCATCTTCATCGTCATCAATGAAAAGTACGGACTTCGTTCTCAAATCGACCAAGTTTTGGGTGGGTTTATGACTGTAAAGATAATTCTTCGGCATGGGTTTTTTGCATAGCCGCGGCTCTTTATTTAATGGTTCAGAGAAGATTTTCACGCAGCAGACGGGAGTGCGGAAGTGGCTGACATTGTGCAAATTTGGATAGATCAAACGGCTATGAAACCTGCAGTTCTTTTGTTCGCACTGGGTGCGCTTTACATTCGGGGGGATGTCAGTCATCCAGCTAAACCTGTCGCAGAGGTCGAACGGGCATTTGCTAAGACCTCAAGGGAGACGAGTACAGTCAATGCTTTTCTCGCTTACCTGGCGAAGGACGCCATCATGTTTCGTCAGGGGCAGCCGGTGGATGGCTTGAGTCTCTGGCAGGATCGAAAGCCCGATAGCACGTTGTTAAACTGGTGGCCTACCGTTGCCGACATTGCTGAAAGCGGTGACCTCGGATACACGACAGGGCCATACCAGTTTTTTAACAAGCGAACTGATAGCGCCCCCGTTGGCAATGGCTATTATTCCACGATATGGAAAAAACAACCCAACGGTGAGTGGAAAATCAAGGTTGATTTGGGTGTGAGGCTCGAACGGCTTCAACAGTTACCGGTCGAATTGAAGTTCGCCCCCAGACGCAAAGCGGCCGCCAGTGCGACCGTTGCAATCCATGACGCTGATGCACAACTAAATCATATTCTGAATTCTCGGTCCGTGTCCTTCGATCCAGCCTCATTCGCCAAATCCTACCGCATCCATCGCGCAATTATCGGTCCTTCGGTGAAAGATACTCAGGCAGTTGAGAAGCACGAAGCTGGAAAAAAATTCACGTTCGAGTTTGTGGGGGGTGAGGTTTCTGCGAGTAAAGACTTTGCGTATAGTTATGGGAAGGTAGTTCGAACTGACATTGAAGGTGATCATAAGTCAAATTACCTGCGGGTGTGGCGTGTCGAAGGAGGTGAATGGAAAATCGTTTTAGATGTTATTACGGAAGGCTAATCGCTACTGCTTGATGGCAACCACATCGCAGAAGTAGTGATCCTTATCAAAAAACAGATCCGTTATTTCAAGACCAACGCTGGTAAGCATCTTTTCAATCATCAGCAGATCATACTTCTGCGAAATTTCGGTGTGAATCGTTTCCCATTGGCTGAAGTGAATAGTTTTACCTAACGCCTTGATGGCAACGTCCTGGTCTTTCAAGCTCACAAGATAACTCGCTGCTGTCCCCGTCTCAGGGTTATAGACCGCATAGTGATTGAATTGCGCGACATCGAACTCTGCGGCCACCGTGTGATTGAGCCTTGTCAAAACATTCAGATTAAAATTTCTTGTAACGCCACTGGAGTCATCATAAGCCCGATGAATAACGCGTGGATCTTTTTTTAAATCAAATCCAATCAGCAGCACATCACGCCTGGACATACGCGCGGATGTAGCTTTCAAAAATTGCTGTGCTTCAGCAATCGTCATGTTGCCTATGTTCGCACCAAGAAAGAGAAGCACTTTTTTCCTTGATGGCGGAAGCAATGACAACGCCTCATCATAACTCGCATGCAAGGGGCGGATATCCAAACCGACATGCCGTGTTGACATCCGCGTGGCAAGCTCATCCAGAACATGTTTTGAAATATCAACAGGTGAATACGTAAACAAAGCATTCAGTTGCATCAACGCATCAAGTAAGAGATCAGTTTTGGTGCCATCACCAGCGCCCAGTTCAATGAGCGTGAAAGGTGTACGACCTTCATTGAAGTACCGTGCAAGATCTTCCTTGTGTGTATTCAAGATCTCAAATTCACAACGTGTTGGGTAGTACTCCGGCAAGCGCATAATTTCCTGAAACAGCTTATCTCCGGTTTCATCATAGAGCATCCAGCTCGGTAACGACTTGCGTTCCGCGGATAACCCTTGGGCTACTGCCTCGATTACTTCTGCTTCCGGTATGTGTTGCGTTTGAATCACCATCTTACTTTTTGCAAAGCCGGATTCCATTGAACTGCCACCGCATCGCTGGGTGGAAGAAATTGCGATATGTTTTTCGTGAATGATTTTCCGGAGTCATCACAGATGCACCGCGTAATACCATGGTATTCACCATAAATTTGCCATTGTATTCACCAACCGGTCCCTCGGGTTTTACATAGCCTGGATAGGGCAAGTACGCACTGTTTGTGTGTTCCCACCGAAGGCCCCAGGTGAATTCGTCTGAAGCCGCTTCCCATTCAAATTCGGTTGGCAGCCGCATTCCACTCCATTCAGCAAACGCGAATGCTTCGTAGTAGCTGATATGGGTTACAGGCTCATCAAGATTTACCTTCTCTAATCCTGATAATGCATAGCGATACCATCCGCCATCTATAAAATACCAATACAACGGAGCAATGACATTATTTTCCCTCACCCATTTCCATCCGTCACTGTGCCAGTAGTCATGACGTTGGTATCCACCGGACTGCATAAATTGCAAGTACTCGTGGTTCGTGACAAGACTTTTACGTATTTCGAACGGCTTCAGCAGCACAGCATGCGCCCCTCCTTCATTGTCATACGCAAACGAATTCTTCTTATGACCAATGGAATATCGACCCTCCGACATTTCAACAAAGTCGTGGTCGGTTTGCTTCTTGGGCGTTTCGCGAATGTCTGTTTTGTAAGGGGGAAAAAGCGGATTATGGCCGAGGATAAATTTGATGTCGCTGTAGAGAAGCTCCTGGTGTTGCTGCTCATGATTTAAGCCAATCTCTAAAATTGGCTTAGCGTCTTCCGGAAAGTCTTTTAACAACCACAGCATGTGTTCGTCAACATATCCGCGGTACTGGAAAATTTCTTCCACGGTCGGGCGTGACATGTTGCCGCGATCAGGTTGAATCACCCGGTCGCCCATACTTTCATAATAACTGTTAAACAGAAAGGAGTACTGCGGATGGAAGCGTCTGTAATTCTTGTAATGCGGTACAAGCAGGAACTCTTCGAAGAACCATGTGCAATGTGCCAGGTGCCACTTGGGCGGACTGACAAATTCCGCAGGTTGCACTACGTAATCTTCGGTAGCCAGCGGTTCGCAAATGAATTCTGTGTAGCGTCTAACCTGTGAGTAGCGCTCAGCAAGCGAAACTTTTTTTGTGGCCGGTGCCGATGGCCTCCTGGTTAACCTGATTTTTTCTAACGTACTCCTCATATCCCTTCAATCATCCATTGAAGGGGACTGTAAAAATTATACCGGAGACGGAAATGCGAACGCGCGGGAAGGCGTGTAGCCTTACCGCTGCTAGATATCAGACTTTTTCAGCTTGCGGAACGTGATGAAGTTAAACACTCCTGTCCACGCTGCAACGACAGCCACATTCAACGGATCAAGATAATCTTTGATTTCCTGGAAAGCGTACCGAGGATACGGACACTCAATCAGGTTCCAAAGTGATTTCATCGGAAAGTAATTAACAAGCCACGGAACATCTTCGTTGATGTTCACTGTGATAATGAGTTCGATCATTTGTGACAAGAGCACGATAATGATACAGAGCCCCGCGCGCTGAATGAGCACACCCATCATCAACGTATACGACAAAAAGAAGAAAATCTCGAGGAAATAAGCGATGAAGAATTCCACATCCTGGAAAATATTTCCGTACGCCTGTGACGGACTGTAGATTAAACCGGTCACAAGTCCGATCACAAAGATCATCACCACACTCATCAAACTGAGTAATACGTTCGTCAAAATCTTTGAGAGCACGAATTCCGAACGACTCATTCCGTCAATGATATTCTGCCGCAAAGTGCGATACGAATACTCGTTAGTCACGGAAATTACTACCATAATGGCAAGTACAATTTTGAACCAGCCGCTGAACCAGATGAGGTTAAGCCACACGTCTGGAAAATGATAGAGCGGTATGCGATCGATATTGATTTCCTGGCCGAAATCTTCGAACGTGCGCGCAAGCCACTTGAGGAATTCCATTCCGCTGGCTGTAGCAAACGCAAGTGTAATGAAGTACAGGCCGCAGATCACCCAAAATGTTCTGTAGCTCGTGAGTTTCTTTAAATCTATTTGTAAGAGATGAAGCATGTCAAAAGAGATTAGAGTTCCGGATGTGTTAAGCGCCTGCGAGAATTTCAATGAATTGCTTTTCGAGCGATTTCTTCTTCGTCACGAGGTGTGAAGCGATCACCCCGTTTTCAAAAAGAAATTTGTTGAGGTCTTTGCTCTTGAAACCTTCGCGCAACGACACCTGGAATGTGCCGTCTTCACGATTGATCGTTGATGTGCCCGCAAACTTCAACAGGATGTCGTTCAGGTTTTCGACTTCGGCTGTAACTTCAACCGTCTCCGATCCTCTTCCTACTTCATCGACTGGGCCGGTATGGACGAGCACGCCTCGCTTTAAAATGGCAAAATGAGTGCAAACTTTTTGAACTTCATCCAACAGGTGACTAGCGAGGATAATTGTCTTTCCCTGAGCTGCGATCTTTTTGATCAGCTCGCGGATTTCCGCAATACCCATCGGATCGAGTCCGTTCGTTGGCTCGTCCAATATTAAAACCGTTGGCTGATTCAACAACGCGGAGGCTATTGCGAGGCGCTGTTTCATGCCGAGCGAGTATGTCTTGTATTTGTCGTCCTTGCGTTCGGTGAGTTCGACAAGATCTAATACCTGTGGGATGTTTGCAGGATCACACTGCTTGATCATCGCGTTAAGCTCAAGATTTTTCTGACCGCTCAGGTACGGATAGAAGATAGGATGCTCAAGTACCGCTCCGATTTTCTTCCGGATCTCATGCGTTGGCTCTTGCCCGAACCATTTAAAATTTCCAGCTGTCGGATTAACGACACCCATCAGCATTCCAAGTGTTGTGGTTTTACCTGAGCCGTTGGGTCCAAGCATGCCAAACACCTGGCCGGCTTTTACTTCGAGGTTCAAATTGTTCACCGCTTTGATCTTGCCAAAATGCTTGGTGAGATTTGAGATTGATAGAACTGTTTCCAAAGGAGGAAGGGGTTAAAACGGATCGTGAATTTACTTAAAAGGTTAGTCGAAAAAAAAGCACCTCGATTACAGGTGCTTTCAAATTCTTTATTTGTTATCACTTTCTTTTCGCTCCTTTATCTTGACTCTTTCTTCATCGTCATCATCCTCATCGTCTTTGCCCTGGTCCGTAAATGCCTTGATCTGTTTGCCAATGTCACTGCTCTTATCGAGTGTGGAATACAGGTCTGTTACTTTATTGATGTTAATGCTGCCGAGGATGTCAAGGACGTACAATGACTCCTTGTCATTCACCAACACCAGCATCCCCTTCGTCTTGCCGTCTTTCTCCTTCAGGAATACATCGAAATTTTTGCCTTCAAATCGGCTTGTCATAATTTCCTCAAATGCCTCCTTTTTATAATCGCTTACGATCTGTTTGTAGCCACCGTTCGCAAATGTTTTCTCATCCTTCCTGATCAATAAAAACTTCATCTTCTCAATATTCTTGATCAACTCATCGAAGTTCGGATCGTTCTGCTGATTCAGCATGCGAAGGGTGTTGTTATAAAAAAACAACTTCAGCGCATCACTGTATTTCTTTTCAAGCGCCTCGGTGGTCTTGCTTTGGGCCGATGCCTGGCTTGCAATGGCAAGGAAAAAAACAAAGAGGAAGAATTTCAATTTCATATTCAGGGTTTATAATACGCTAACTTGTGTCTGTGGTGAATCAGGTTGGGATCAATGTATCCTTTGATTTCCATGACCACAACTTCATCGCCACTGTCTACCAGCAACAGGTAGCGATTATAGTCGGGTGAATGTTTTCGTGTGTACGACTTCTGCATCATTAACGTTACATCATCGCCACGTTCTTTCACGCGCACAACCTCTTCAAACGTGTCGCGCTCGGCAATTTTTTTGAAACCGTTTAAGGTAACATCGTTCGCGCGAAACGCTCTTTTGGGAATCACAATAACGCGGATGTCATCTACCTGGTCGAGTGCGTTCTTGAAATCGTGCTCCCCGGCAAACCATAAGATGGTCCTGGTGAGGCCACCGGAGGCGCGAAAAGCGATCACATCTTTTTCTCCGCGGAATTTTTCGCGTAAGGTAATGTAGCTGTCGCTTTGCGCGAATGATGTGGAGGTAAGGAGTACGAATAGAATAACTGAAGTAGAAATGGCTTTCATAACGGTTATGTTTTTTGCTACTCAGTAGATGCTAAAAAGTGTAAAAGCGTTGCTTGGGTTACAACGCTTTTACGGTATATAGATTGGATTAATTGTCTTTGCTCGTTGGCTTCTTCTCAGAAGACTTTTTCTCGCTCTTGTTGTCCATATTGTGCAGGTTCTCGAGGCCTTTCACATCCATCTTGCTTCCAATGCGGGATACTTGCTTCAGATCGATCTCACCGAAGAGGCTCAACACCATGAACTCAGAGTCACCACCGGCAACCATCAGGAGCTCGGAGATCTTTCCACCGCTTTCCTTGATCAAAAACTTCATGTCCTTGTCTTTATCGCGAACAGTCATCAATTCTTCGTAGTCTTTAGGAATGACGGTAAACGCTTCTTTGTAAAGTTCACGTGCGTTGCGTGCATCTTCTTTAGCAAGGATCTTCAAACCCTTCAGTTTGCTGATCGCGTCCAGCACTTCTTTGTCAGCCGGATCATCCGATTCCATTTGAGTGAACAATCCGAACATTCTGCTGGAAATATTCACCTGGCTGAAGGATTCATCGTTTTGATATTTAGCGAAAAACTTGGTGATGGCGTCCTGCGCGTTTGCGGCAGCGAAGGTGGTCATCAACACAACTATAGCAACTATCTTTTTCATATTTCTGGTATTTTAAAGCTTATTATTAAATGAGGTCCTTATTATAAGTTTGAGTCTGTTTCTTCTTTTTGGATGCTTTTCTGCGCTTCGTTAAACATGTTTATCTTTTTTGCTTTGTCCTGCGCTGACCCGAAGCTTTTTGAGATCATCTGCAGGGCTTTCTTTGTTTCTTCGAAGGCCAGTTTAGGATCATCGTAGGTGTCTTCAACTGGTGCCGGATTACTTTGACGAACTTCATTGCGAACAAGGAAGGTGGCCACCACGAGCACCGCTATCCCTGCGGCTATGCGCATCGAGTTATAAAACAGCTTTCTTACTTTTCCATCTTTCGGTGCCTTCACTTTTTGCAGTACTTCGCGATCAAAACCAACATCGGTGAGATCCTTTTTTTTATGTTCATCGAAGTATTGAAAAAGCACGGCCGTCTCTTTGAGTTGCTCCGGAATTTCTTTTCCGCGGAAGTACGCTTTCAACTGCTGTTCTTCTTCAAGGGAAGTTTCGCAGTTCCAGTACTTTTCCAGCAACGCGTTAATGTTTTTAGAGTCCATAGGCGTTGATCTTCATTAATTTTTCTCTTACGGCATTTCGCGCACGAAACAGGTTTACTTTCACCTGGTTCATGTCTATCTCGAGAATGTCGCAGATCTCGTTGTACGTATACCCTTCCACATCGCGAAGGTGTATCACTTGTCTTTGCTTTTCAGGCAAAGCAGCAATCAGCTGGGTTATTCGTTGCATGCTTTCATGTGCTTCAGTTGATTCATGCGGGCTTAACGTCTCCAGCTTTACATCGAAGGTCTCTTCGATCGGCTGAGTTTGCTTTCGGTTGATGCTTCTGATTCGGTCGAGCGACAGGTTGCGGGTAATTCGCATACACCATGCTTCCCAATTTTCGACCTCATTCATCTGCTCCCGACCGTTCCAGACCCGGATAAATACCTCCTGAACCACATCCTTTGCTTCTTCCTCATTGCCGAGAAATCTCAAGGCAAACCGAAAAAGCTTGTTTTTCGCAGGCAAAACCCGATTTTGAAACGCTTCTAGGTTCATCCGATTAAATTCAATAACAAGACGGTGGGGTAGGTGAGATGTTACAGCATAAAGTTAAGATTTTTTCAAGCTTCGTAGCAGCACCAGTCTGATAGATAAGTTTTCTTCACCGGGCAGTAAGCGCAATGTTTTGCGAAGTGCAACCGAGATTTATCCCAATACATCATTTAAGAAACATTTTCTTTTGAAGTAAGATCATAGTTTCGGGCTTCGGTCCTCTGGTTAGGACACAGTTTTAGTGCAGATGAGCTTAATAAAGGGCATTTACCCATAGCGAAACATAGCGTTCATGGCGTCATAGCGGTAAAAAAAAGATGCTATCTGAAAAAACTTAATTAGTGAAAATACAATTCGGCCATACTGCCAGACAAGGTATCACCAGAGCGAAATTCGGTGCAATATCTTCTCGTCTTTCACCGCTATGGCGCTATGACCGCCATGAATCGCTATGAATGCATCAGGACTTCCGAGTTAACAAAAAGATGTGTCCTAGCGGTAGCTCCCAGGGAGAGGTGCTTACTTCTTTCTCTTCGCCTTCGCCTCCCTAATCAATTTCGCGTCAACATTCTCTTTCGAGATCGCTTCATAATTTCCTTTTCCAAGAGTCGCAAGGTTTTCAAGTGTCTTCGATGAGCCCATACCTTTGCCGAAGTTGAACACGGAAAGAAAAATGTCTTGCCCTGAAAATTCTTCGATCACTTTCCGTGTGTCGTCATCCATCGCAAATTCGCCATCCGTTGCAAGGATGATGCGATTGTTTCCACCACGAATGTAATTGTCGTTCGCTACTTTGTACGCCATCCGGATCGCGGCTTTTCCATCCGTCTTTCCCGATGAGGTCAAATCACTCACAGCTTTTCTGATCTTTTCCTCTTCTTTAAAAGACGTTGGCTTTAACAGAATTTTCGGTTTTCCGGAGAAACCAATGATGGATACCTGGTCTTCCTGTCGCATCATCTCCAGCATCCGCAGCATCGACTCTTTTAACAGCGGCAATTTTTCCGGTTGATTCATCGATCCTGAAATGTCAAGAAGCAACACCATGTTATTCGTGGCGTAACCTTCCATCGAACGCAATTCCTCGTTCGGCTCGCGGATATAGACGGTGTCGCGTTTTTCTATGTAGATCGTATCTCTCGTGTGCGTTGATGTACTTGTCTGCGTTGATGTAGCCTTTTGATCTACTGTCTGCGATGCTTTTACAACAGGTGTTTGCTCGTTTGAGGTTTGAGGAGGTGTCTTTGTTACTGGTTTTTTTGCTTTCGCGGGATCCGGGTACGCGACTTTGAAAATTTCCGGTTGAAAAATTTTTTTCAAATGCGGAACATTGGTCGATAACTCGCAGAATTTGTTGTAGTCGTCAACGATCTCGTTATAAAGATAAATGATTCGATAGTAAGGATCGTTGTAGCGCGATGTGTTCGCGTGGCGGGGACTAAGCTTTTGAAAATGTTCCACGAGTTGGCGTGACGTTGATGCTACATCTTCATAAGGTGAATAAGGACAGTTGCCATTGTATCTGCCTAGCTTCTGAATGCCCTGCATGTTGTCGAATTCTTTTGCGATCACCTCCCGTGCACGAGCTTCAATTTTTTCGGCATCGATCTTAATGGTGCTGTCACCTCCGTAATATTTTTTAGCTTCAAACACGGCATCGTGATCAAGGTCCGTCAGTTCGCGCAACACCTTGCCCGACTTCTGCCATGAAGCTGAGGGATTCGTTGCCGTGTAGCTGTCGTAGATGGATCGCACATCCTTGTATAGTCTTTCCTTCTTTTCATCCCAGATCGTAAACAGCTCCGACTGGCGTTCGAGTATTTGGTACACTTTTGCTAACCGATCTTTTTCATATCGCCTTTCTTTTACTTCAATGTCAAGCGATGCGCCAAGGTTGTTCATTTCTTTCAGCACATTCATGATCACCTCCGCTTGTGTGTTCAATGACTTACTGTACTGAGCAGGGAACGCTTTGCTTGCAGCAACTACTTTCTGCTGATACGAGTACGGAACCTTGAAATCAGAATAATCGAAATGCATGGGTTGGCGCCTTTCGTAAGATTCCAGTGTCTTAAACGTTGTCGCGGAGGAGTTGAAGCTTGTCAACGTTGACTGCAGCGATCGCGTCTGGCGCCAGGTTTCGTTTATGAAGTCGATGTATTCGGTTAAAGCATCAAATACATTTTTTGGAATTGCAGTTTTTTGACTTGTGGTCTTGATCGCCTCGAACGGCAAATCTTCAAAGGTCTTAACCTCAACTGAAACCTGTTCACTTTGTTTGAGGATGTCAAACCCCGGGACGTACTTCAATGTTAATACGCCATAGTAGCCATCGCGCTCAGAGAATTGCAGGAAAGTGTTATAATCAGCTACGAGTGTTCCGTTGAAGTAGTTGATGAAGTTGAGGTAAACTTCGTTGTTGTGATGATCGTTTTTTGATGCTTCGAAGTTGTGCTCATCCAGCGCTCTTCTTTTTGCTTCGATATAGTCAGCGTAAACCCCTTTGAAATGTTCCCACATGCTTGACGCAGGATATTTAAGTTCGGGTTTCTGACCTCGTAGCAATTCGAGTTGAGCAACTGATTCACTAATACTCGTCTGCAATTTTTCTGCGGACCACCCGGAATAACTGGAAGCATGAAAGTTGAGCTTCCATGTGTTGAGGAAATTTCTTTCCAGCGTGATAATGTTTAACAGTCGCGCATCGACCGAACCGTAGACTCCCGCGGTAGCTCCTTGGTTCTTTTTATATGCGTTTTGCAGTTCTGAAAGCAGTGCGTTGTATACCTTGCTGTATTCGGTCACCAAAGGTTGTAGTTCTTCGATGGTTTGCCTGGCCTGCTGATAGTTGTCTCGTTTGTAGTCTTCTAGCCGGTAATACGTTTCGAGGGCTTTACATTTTTCGTCTACTTTCTTTTCAGCCATTAGCAGGAATGGAAATATTTTTTTTAGCTCGGTGGTGACGGGGCTATTTTTCGGCAGGTCCTTGATGCTGTTCAAAAAATACTCATCCATTTGAAAGGGGCAAGTGTATCTTGCGCGCTCAGGGTATTTTCCAACAAGAACATCATACTGCTTGAACATGGTCTCAACCACGTCAGACACTTCTTCGCCTGACCGATTTGCGTACGCAGCATAGGCATTCAGACTTTTCTGCGAGGCGGAAGACACTTGTGCAACGGCCTGTGTTGCGACAAGCATGAATAAAACGGATACAATGATTCGCATAGATTAAACTACAAAAAACCATCGAATTTAACGAGACTCACAAGAGCTTGGATTCAATATCTTTCCAGTCGTTGACGCGTTTGAATTGTTTGTAGTGCATGTTGTGGGGCGCAGTGAAAATATATTTCTCACCATTGAAGCGCTGCAGGTTGTGAGGAAGGTCATCGATCATGTAGTCGCCATACACTACCGCCTTGCTTCCGCAGAAGACGAATTGTTTCCATGTGAGAAAAGGAAAATACCTTCCCAGCCATTCAAGTTTTTCAGGAAGAGATTGCGGAAATTCCATCGCTGCACTGACAATGAAGACTTCGTATTTCTTGTTCAGCTTCTCCATTACTTCCTGGCTGTTTGGATTTGGCACCATGTCGCGGAAAAAATTTACCCGGTAGGGAAACTGCCGAAGTACAGAATGATTATCCGGAAAACCTTCTCCCTCTTCTTTATTATTCAACACCGAGCGCTCGATGCGTACACCAAATTCTTTTTCATAATAGTTGATGAACTGCCCGGTAGCATCGGCCAGCACATCATCCATGTCTACAATTAATCTTTTCATTCGTACCTTGAGTTGGTGTCACCAAAATTGTCATTTTATGGCTGGTAAACAAATTCTCACGTGGGCGTTAGTACTGCTTTCCTATACAGCTTTTTGTCAATCAGCGATTGAAGTTGCATCACCTTCAGGAAAAGTGAAAGTAACCGTTATGGTAGCAGACTCCCTGTATTATTCGGTGGCGTTTGAGAATGGGGAGATTATTCAGAAATCGTCCATTGCGATGTTGACTGATAAATTTAACGCAGGTATAAAGGCACCGACACCGAAAATCAGCCGAAGGTCTATGAAGGAGAATATTGTAAACCTGGTGCCTTTCAAGAGAAAAAATATTCCAGATCATTTTAACGAGGTCACATTGGGTTTTAAATCTTATTCAGTGATCTTCCGCGCTTACGATGATGGCGTTGCCTATCGCTTCACAACAAATGAGAAGGGCGGACTCACTGTGCTGAATGAAGTCGCCACGTTCAACTTTGCCAATCCTGACACAGCATACATTTCACTTGTAAACAAGCGCGAGAACCTCGACATCTTTCACACCTCATTTGAAGAGCCGTACACAAAATCAGCGCTTGCCGGGTTGAAGACTTCTCAGGTTGGATTTTCTCCCGCACTTGTGAAAGGGAAGGTGAACGCAGTCATCACTGAATCTGATTTGCTCGACTACCCTGGAATGTTTCTCAAAGGAACAGGGACCAATTCCTTGAAAGGCTTGTACGCACCCTATCCGAAAACCGAAGAAGTCCAGGGTGGCGAATTCAAACAACACGTGGTGGTTAGCCGTGAAAATTATATCGCGAAGACTTCCGGAACAAGATCATTCCCATGGAGAGTAATCGCGTTAGCAAAAACAGATGCGGACCTCTTGATGAGCGACCTCGTTTATCGGCTTGCCACACCCGCAAAAACTCAGGACTGGTCGTGGATTAAACCCGGGATAAGTACGGAAGAGTGGATACTGGGAAGTAATATTTATGGCGTTGATTTTGAATCGGGGCTGAACACGGCTACATACAAGTACTATATTGATTTCGCGAGCCGCTTCGGAATGCAGTATGTGATGTTGGATGCCGGTTGGTCCGACCCAAATGATCTGTTTAAAATTACCGAAGGCATGGATCTCGAAGCCGTTGCTGCGCATGCTAAAAGCAAAAACATCAGTTTGATTTTCTGGACGCTAGCCATGACGCTGGATCGCCAGCTGGACGAGGCGATGAAAATGTTCAATCGACTTGGTGTGAAGTGCATCATGACGGACTTCATGGATCGCGATGACCAAAAGATGCTCCAATTTTATGAGCGCATCGCCAAGTCGTCAGCCGAACATAAAGTCATGGTGATGTTTCACGGTGCCTTCAAGAATGCAGGTCTTGAACGAACCTATCCTCACCTCATCACGCGAGAAGGTGTTTTGGGTTCCGAGTATAATATATGGAGTGAGAAGGCAACTCCTGAACACGACCTGCTCATACCTTTCATTCGCATGATCGCGGGTCCGATGGACTACGAGCCGGGCTTCATGGTGAACGCAAATCAGAAGACTTTCCGTCCATTGGCAGACCATGTGATGTCTCAGGGAACGCGATGTCATCAGCTGGCGATGTTTGTGGTGTATGAAAGTCCACTGCAGATGTTTTCGGGTAGCCCCTCCGATGCATATAAAGAGGTCGACTATACAACCTTCCTCGCATCCTTACCCACCACGTGGGATGAGACAGTTGTGCTGGATGCTAAACTTGGTGACTACGTTGTGGTGGCACGAAGAAAAGATCAGGACTGGTACCTCGCTGCGATGACAGACTGGAGTGCGCGAACTCTTGAAGTTGATCTGACGTTTTTAGGGAAGGGAGATTTCCGTGCGTTCTCCGTGAAGGATGGTGTTAACGCTGCCCAGCACGCCAGCGATTATCGGATGGGGTACGATCTTGTTAACGCAGCCAAAAAGTTGAAGATTGAAATGGCTCCGGGCGGTGGATTCGTAGTAAAATTGATTAAATTAAATGATGCAAGACCATGATGCGATTGTTGTGCTGCGGCAATATCATTCCGTAATCGATGCCAATATCGCTAAGTCTAAGCTTGACGCCTTTAACATCCCGTGTTTTTTAACAGAAGAAAACATGGCTGCGCTCTACCAGCAAACCTTCGCTATAAAAGTAAGGCTGCATGTTTTCGAAAAAGACACAGAGGAAGCCAATCGCATTCTCTTTGAAACTCAGGCCGGTGGCGATGACGAAATTGTGTGCCCGCGCTGTCACTCGACATCGCTTGAACGTGATTTTCCGAAGCACCTCTCCGAGGAGTTTGCCGGTGCATTAAAAATTATGTTTTTCGGTGTTTTTATGCCTGAGAAAAAAATTTTCCGTTGTCTGCAATGCCACCATGAATTTTAACTTCGTTTATGTATAACTTAGCATAAACGCTAATGGTTTATGAGCAGAAAAACGATTGTTGGTATCATGGGGCCGGGAGAAAATGCTACCCCCGAGGATAATGAGATTGCCTTCGAACTCGGTAAGGCGATCGCGGAAAAGGGTTGGGTCGTGCTAACGGGAGGACGAAGCTTCGGTGTAATGGATGCGGCCATGAAAGGAGCTCATGAAGCAGATGGCCTCACCATTGGCATACTTCCGAACGACAATGCTGTCAATTCATCTGACAATGCCGATATAAAAATTCTCACCGGCATGGGCAGTGCCCGAAATCTAATTAACGTGTTATCGAGCCACGTGATTGTTGTAGTCGGAATGGCAGCGGGAACAGCTTCAGAGGTAGCGCTAGCATTAAAATCAAATAAAAAAGTGATCCTCCTGAATCAGGATGAGATCACTATTCGTTTCTTCAAAAATATTGGAACCTACAAGGTAATGATCGCGACAACCGTTGATGAGACTATCGCGATGATCAAAGACTACCTCTCAGTGTATCACGTCTATTGATTACTTCTTCACTACCGTAAATTCAACTCTTCGGTTGTTGGCTTGGCCATCAGCGGTGTCGTTGGTGTCGATTGGTTTGGATTCACCATAACCATGAGCGGTCAAACGGCTGCTGTCGATTCCCTGACTGATGATGTAATCCACCACAGCCTGAGATCGTCCCTGTGAAAGTGTTGCATTATATTCATCCGATCCTTTATTATCGGTATGTCCGGCAATCTCAATTTCGACTGTTGAATTCTCTTTGAGGAAAGCCACTACTTTATTCAATTCAACGAAGGATTCTTTCTTGAGGGTTGTCTTGTCGAAATCGAAATAGATGTTTTTCAATCGCACAGTAACTCCAATCTCAATTGGTTGGAGGTAAATGTCTTTCGTAAACGGTGATCTGTCTTCACTGTCTGCCGATACGCTATCCGTTGTGTTAAGATATCCTTCTGCGGAGGCGGAAATAATATACCAGCCGAGCTTCGGAATTGTCTTTTCATAACGTCCTTGAGAGATGCCTGCGGAGGATCCGCCACGCTTATCGCCTCGTGCTGAAATTGTAAGCTTAGGGGCAATAATCAATTTTTCAGTCTTGCTGTCGTAAACATTACCGGTTAGCATCAACGTTTTGGCTACGGGTGTCAGAAGGATTTCAACATTGATTGTTGTGTCGCTGTAAATGGTTGGAACCTTAAACGTCTCTTCCTTCGGCAAGAATCCGGCAGCGCTTGCGCTTACGGAGTATTGACTTACTTCATCTAATTTAGTTTCAAAACCTCCGGTTGTGTTTGAGCGAAGTTTGATCGGCTCTTTTTCTTTCACTTTTACCTGTACATCAGCAGACTGAATCGGATTGTTCGTCTTCTGATCATACACCATCCCGACAAGGTTGATTTTCAGATTCTTTGGAACAAGCATATAAAGGTCCAGTTGGGCACCCTCAATCGCCTTGTTCGCACGGCTCGTAAACACGTTGCCCGCGTTATCCATGGTGAAATAAAAATCCAAAGCGCTGGTATTGATCGGCTTTCCAAGGTTGATAGGTTCAGACCAGTTCATCCAGGTGTCATCTGTCCTTGTCGTCCTATAAATGTCAACGCCACCTTGCCTTCCAGGTGACTGGCGCGCGCTGCCGAAGAAAAGGGTTTTTTGATCCGGTCCGATGAAAGGTCCCACATCGTCAAGATTTGTGCTGAGCTTCAACTTGACAGGCCGTGAGTAGGATCCGTCATTCTGCAAATGACTCGCATACAGATCCGAGTTGGGGCTGTTTTCAAGTTCACTGAAGTATATAATAATGTGCTTACGATCAGAGGACATGCTTGCGCCATAAAATCTGCCCTTGTTCATCTTCTTGAAGTCAGCAACATCAAGTTCGTTCAACGAACCGCTTGAGCTTACAATCGAGAAGCCTTTCTCTCCACGCGTCCTTCCCCCTTTGATGAACAAACTGCCGTCTGGCAACACAGTAAAAACCTGGTTTGACCTGTGATTATTGAAAGGCGAGCCTAAGTGTTTCGCAGGACTCCACACACCGTTCGCATCTTTAGAGGAAGTCCAGATGTCCTGTGTGTCGTCTTTACCCATGGTGTTCTCGGGGTGGTCTTGCACGAAAAAGTACAGGGTATTGCCATCAGGTGAAACGATCGGTGCGGCTTCATGCCGGAATGTGTTGATGGTCTTGTCCATTTTCACCAGCTCATAGCGCGATGAAAACTGCTGGGCCGAAGCCATAAAACATACGAGTACAAGGAGAACTGGTAGACAGGTCTTCATGGTATAGGGGAATTAGTCTGACGGTAAAGTTAAGACTTTCGACCGATTCCTGAAGGTGGATTATCGCCTTAACTTACATCTGATGGAACCACAGGTATTTGTCATGAGTCAACCGCACAACAATTTCTGAGTGGATAAACCATAAAATCTCATATCACTTTCTTCCCCCCTTTAGGAGCTAGGGGGCATTATGGCGTACTGATAATACCCCTGCCACTCAATGCTATGGTGACCAATATAATTGCAAGCGCGATTGCGTTAAAGACGAACATCCGTTTGTGCTTTGCGGTGCTGTCTGTCATCTTTTTCGAAGTAGTCCGCGCTAACGTAATTAAAACGATGGCGATCAGCATCGCTGTGTTGTGTTCCACCAGCCAGTAACGTGTTGATGGATCTTTCATAGCCGCGCCTGAAAACTGAACGAAGGGGCTGACGAAGTAAAGTATTAATCCAACTAGGAGTTGGGTGTGTGTTGAAATGAATAGGAATAGTCCAAGGCGGTTATCCATAGCACCGTAAGGCTTTTTATTTAACCAGCCCATCAACGACTGAATAATCACAACGATCAGAAGGATGAGCACAATATATCTGAGGAATGAGTGGGTATGGAGTAGTCCGGTATACATGGATTTAAATTTGCCACAAATTAGTACACAACGGCCAAAGCGAAAAATGATCGCGGAATTAATGGCCCAGCGGCTTCAATACATTCGGACAGAGCTATTTCCCACGGATTTAAGCAGTTGGTCAAGGCATGCAGACAGTTTATCGTTATTATTCTTTTGTTTTGGCATGATTCCTTAACTTAAGAATGCAATGGTAACTTGTAAGTGACTTTAATATGAAAACAATGTTATACTTCAGTATCTCTATACTCCTTGCATTTTTTTCGTGCAGCGAGAATAATCCCGACACTGTTCAAATGGAGCCGGAAGAAGAATTTACCGGTGAGGTAATTGAGTCCGAGAGTCAGAAATTCGGTGTTGAAAAGATTACAACCGATCTTAAAAATCCATGGGGACTAACATTCCTCCCGGACGGACGAATCCTGGTCACCGAACGTTCGGGATCCATTCGCATCGTGAAAGATGGAAAGCTGCTGGACGAGCGTATTAGCGGTGTTCCGAAGGTTTATGCGCAGGGGCAGGGCGGACTTCTCGATATTCAATTGCATCCTGACTATGCGAACAATGGTTGGATTTATTTGTCCTATTCAAAACCAGGTACGGGAGGAGCTGGGACAACGATTGCCAGGACAAAACTCAACGGCAATGCCTTCACGGAATTTCAGGAATTATTTTCAGCGCAGCCCTTTACGAATTCAGGTGCGCATTTCGGTTCACGCATTGCGTTTGATGGTAACGGTTACATGTTTTTCTCTTCGGGAGAGCGTGGGCAAATGCAGAATGCCCAAAATCTGCAAAACCATCTTGGCAAAATTCTTCGCCTCCATGACGATGGCCGTGTCCCGACAGATAATCCATTTGTGAACACACCTAACGTCAAACCGGAGATTTGGAGCTATGGTCATCGCAATCCGCAAGGGTTGATCTATGATAAAGAGAATAAACTGTTGATCAATCACGAACATGGTCCGCGTGGGGGCGATGAAATTAACATTGTGCAAAAAGGAAAAAATTATGGATGGCCTGTGATAACTTATGGAATTAATTATGATGGTTCGCCAATTACCAGCATTACATCCAAAGAGGGAATGGAGCAGCCGATTTGGTATTACGTTCCTTCTATCGCTCCGTGCGGAATGGTGAAAGTTACCAGTGACAAATATCCGGGCTGGAAAAATAATCTTTTAATTGGTGCCCTTGTCTTACAACATATCTCGCGCGTTGAGATCAAAGATGGAAAGTACGTGAAGCACGAAAAACTTCTCCAGGATTTTGCACGCTTCAGGGCCCTCGCTCAAAGTCCTGACGGATATATCTACGCGGTAACGGAAAGTCCTGGAACGTTGATCAGGCTGGTGCCGGTGAAGTGACCTGAATTTGGCTTCACGCTTCCCGCTACACGCTTCACGTTTTGTGCACCTCGATTGCGTGCAGCGTGTAGCCTGCAGCGTGAAGCCGTTCGGAATGGCAATGGTCCGTCTGAGGCAGCCCTAGCGCTAGTTCCCCAACATCACAAACGCTCCCCAGTAATACGGCTCTTTGTATTTCGTCATTAACTGAAGCTGTGCCTGTTTGAATGCTTTTTGCTCGTTGCCGAGTTTGATCCAGTTGGTGTAGAAGTTGGTCATGAGTTGTTGGGTTGCTGCATCGTCAACTTTCCAAAGGCTCATGATCAAGGCTTCTGCTCCGGCAACCTGGAACGCGCGCTGAAGGCCATATACACCTTCACCAGACTTCACATCGCCAAGCCCCGTTTCGCACGCGCTTAGTACAATCAGGCTTGTACCTTGAAGATTGAGGTTCATTGCTTCGTAAGCAGTAAGCACTCCGTTGTCGTTGCTTTCAAGATTCGGCATCGCGGAACCGCTTACGGTATTGGCAGCTCCTGCCAGCATCAACCCCGAACGAAGGAGTGGATTATCATTCGCGTTCTCGAGGTGCACACCAAAAGCTGATCCTTCACGCTCCACGTCCTTAAGGAAATAACCATGGGTAGCGATGTGAAGCAGTTGTGGTGACTTGACGTTTTTAAGACTCGCTTCACTCGCGTTCTTTTGCATGAGTTGAACTACCTGGTAGCCGGAAGCTTTCAATAGTTTTGTGATTCCATCGATCTCCACTTTTGTTCCCGGCAATGCATTGATGCTCGTGCCTCCGTAGTCGGGGAATCCGAGTAGCGTTGCATTTTTCTTGGGTGCAGCTGACTTCTTTGAGCGCAAAGTGATCAGGTCCTTTGAGTTTCCTAAAATGGTGAAATCATATCGGTTGAGAAGATAGTCGCCACTCGCAGGTTTAAGCGTGTTAAGATTGAGTTGGTTGTACACGCCATCCGGAGAAACGAAAATGGACTTTTTTCCTTTGACGGCAGCATCGATCTTTGCCCAGTATTGGTCATACGAATACTCATCCGTAATTTTTTGCTGCACAGCATTTCGATAGTATTTTGAATAACGTGTATCCAGCTGCTGGCCGTTCTCCAACATCACGAGCGTTGGAAGTGGTGCGCCTTTCGTCAACACGAGGGCCACATACTTCGATTCTGGAGTAAATTTCTGGCCGTAATTCTGAATGCGAATTATCTCGACAACCGCCTCAGTATCATTTAACAAATTCTTGATTTGTGTGTAGCTGGTCTTTGACGCACCATAATTCTGAGAGAAATCCTTCGAACGCTCGGATAATTTCTTTTCCATTGCATTGGCAGCACGTTCGAGTGAATCCAGGTTGATCTTTTGTTCGCTCAACTCACTTTTGGAATAAGCATAGAGCCGCGCAAGGTTTTCTTTTTGATCAATCCAGGAAACGTAGTCTTTAATGAGTTGGGCATCTCCGCTCGAAAAAATACTTTGCTTCACTTTATTGGTTGAGTTGAGGAGCAACGCCTTAGTCGCGATCTGGTAGTCAAATAAATCCTGTAAGATGTTTTTGTTGCTCTCGCTGGCTTCGATTGCAAAGTTGTAGAAGCGCTGGAATCGTGGAGACAGAACATCCCAGTATTTTGTTTTCTCAGACTCGCTCATGGGAGGGAAGTATCGATTAATGAAGTCGAGTGAGTTGTCCATTACCTCGCGGTACAGCGTGTACGAGCGCTCAAAATTCTTTTGCTTCCAGAATAGAATTGCTAAATCTTCTTTCGACTGCGCGTACAGCGGATGCGTTTTTCCAAAGGTCTCTTCGCGGATCGTCACAGCCTTGTCAAGCAGGGGCTGCGCTTCTTGATAGCGCTCTTTATACCGATAGAAGTTTCCGAGATCACTTATTGCTTTGGCATAGGCAGGGTTGTTCTCTCCGAAATTGGATTTGTAGATGGCGCCTGACTTTTTTAATAATTCTTCAACTTTATCATCCTTGCCCATCACAATATATAAAGCTGCCTGGTTGTTGAGCATACTTGCATAGTCAGGGTTGTTCTTACCCAGACGTTTTTCCATGCCAAGATAGATTGCTTCAGCCTCGGCATATTTTCCCATTTGCTGATAGAGCAAGGCAAGATTGGACAAAAACTTCAGGTGATTGGTGGACTTACTGCTCTGAAGTTTTTCTGCAATAGCGATCGCATTCTTTAACACCTTTTCCGCTTCCTCGTAACGTCCGATGGTCTGAAAAAGCATTGCCTGATTATTGAGTACAATTGAGTAAGGCATCGCAGCCTGCAAGTTGTTTTTTGCCAGGATGTCGACCGCTGAAGACAGATCCTTTTCGGACTCATTAAAGCGTCCGAGGTTGTAGTGCAACACTCCATAATTATTTAAGGAAGCTGCGACTCCCGGGTTTTGCTCGCCCAGCTTTGACTTCCTCAGATCAAGCGCTTCTGCAGTAAAGGATTCAGCCTGTGTGAAACGGCCCATCGTGGCATAGAGCAACCCCTGACTCGAAATTGTTTTCAGGTAGCCAAGGTCTTCCGTCAGCCCGGCTTCTTCGTACGTCTTTTTCGCCAATAGAAATTTTTTCTCGGCCATGGAAAACCTGCCATAACCATAAAGCAACTCACCCGATTGTCGATGTCCCCGGGCTTTTTGCTCATCCGTCAACTCCGCATTTTTGTAAAACGATGCGGTGATACCTGCAACCGAAGTGGCCTTCGCAGCAAATTCACCTTTCTCTTTCACATCAAATAATCCCGAGTTATCGCTAAGCAAAATGGCGTAGTCAAAATCTGCCGAGTCAAATTCTGCGCGTGCTTTTTCAAGCTGGCCCGCTGCCATCAACGTTGCCTTGTTCAGATTGTCTTTGGTGGCGTATTTTTTAGCAGTGTTTTTCAGCCCTTCAAGAATTTGCGCCTGCGTTGACAGCGTAATGAGCGATGCCATCAACCCGATAATGACTTTCATAACGATCTGGTTTGTGAGATACAAAGGTAATAAAGCGCTGCGATTCAGGGCACATCAAATAAAAGGACCTTCCCGATAGGTTGCAGGAAGGTCCACATTTTGAAAAGTATCAGGTTAAAAGTTGTCAACCTCTCGGTAGGCCTTGATCAGGGCCACTTCGCCTTCTTTGCCAGGCTGCGCATTTCCGTGCTCCATTCCCCAAACACCTTTGAATCCCTTACCGTGAACGTGTTTGAAGATATTTTTGTAATTCAACTCACCTGTTGTGGGTTCTTTTCTTCCGGGGTTGTCGCCAATCTGGAAGTACGCAATCTCCTCCCAGCACTTATCGATGTTGGCAATGATATTCCCTTCGTTACGCTGCATGTGATAGATGTCAAACAAAATCTTGCATGACGGACTGTTCACCGCTTTGCAGATTTCGAAGGTTTGATCCGAAAAGCGAAGAAATAATTCCGGAGTGTCACTCAGCGGTTCGAGCACCATCACAAGGTTGTGCGGTTCAAAAATTTCAGCACCGCGTCTCAGGGCGTCAACCACATTAGCAGTTTGAATGCCGATCGGGAGATTGCGCTCGTAAAATCCGGGTACCACAGTCATCCACTTTGCATTGACACGTTTAGCAGCTTCAACGCTCTGTCTACACGTTTTTACAAATACATCTTTAAATTCCTGTTTGCCGGTAGTGAGCGAGGTTTTCCAGTTGTCGCCACCGTCAACAACGAACACGCCCATCGTCATGCCCAGGCGCGCAAGTTCGCTTCCGATCTTCTCTTGTTCTTCCACTGATCTTTTTAGCAGACCGTTGTCCTCGATCGCGCGGAATCCCTGATCGTGCATGAATTTGATCTGGTCAACGAAACTCTTTCCTGCATGACTGGCAAACATTCCATCGTGGGGTGCATAATTAAGTTTGAACGTCTTTTCTGCGGGCACTTCTTTTTGCTTTTGCCCAAAGGATTTGCCAATAGCCATGGCTGATGCCGTGGTAAGTAAACCAGTTCGAAGAAAATTTCTCCTTTTCATGATGTATGGATAGATTAATTGATTGCTTCAAATTCTGAAAACATCTGCGAGAATTCCGCGACATTTTTTGGGGAGTCGAAATCACATATTTCACCAAAGCGGCCCCAAAGTTTTTGAACTTCAGGGTTGGTGTGGGCCTCGTCAATCGCTTTGCGTGACTTCCATTC
Source organism: Chryseosolibacter sp. (assembly GCA_036402115.1). Taxonomy (GTDB): domain Bacteria; phylum Bacteroidota; class Bacteroidia; order Cytophagales; family Cyclobacteriaceae; genus Chryseosolibacter. The sequence goes on along the minus strand of DASWTM010000320.1, from coordinate 19,361 downwards.
AAACACTTCAATGATGCTTTTGTCCGCAGCCTGCATGACCATTGGCTTGCGGTCGGTAACGAGATTCTGAGTCTTTAATATCGGTAGGTGTTCTTCCACCAGCTGAAGTAACTGCTTCTCCTTGCCGGGTTTGGGGCGGTAGATCGCAAAGGTTATTCTGCCCATGGGTTGATGGTTTTTGTCTGTAGTAAGGTAGAAAGAATCGGCTTTAAAATCCAATGAGTTATTAGTCGTGGAAAGATTGTACTTTTGAGGCCTATTTTAAATTCATGAGACTTCATCGTTCCACTTCCGAAGCCGTAGTACAAGCCCTTGATGCAATCTTCGGAGGTAAGCGGTATGCCGATAAGGTTATCGAAAAAGTGTTGAAGTCGAATCCCAAATGGGGTGCGCGTGACAGGCGGTTCATCGCTGAAACAACGTACGACATCGTGCGCTGGTATTTGTTATTAAAGCGGATTACCGATGCCAAGGGTGATGATTATTGGAAATTACTTGCCGGCTGGTGCGCGTTGAACGGGGTAGATCTTCCTGCATGGGATGAGTTCAAAGGCGTCAACCCACGAAAAATTCGTGATGAAGAGCAAAAAGCACGCGCGGTAAGACGTGTGCGTGAATCGATCCCTGAGTGGCTGGATGAACTGGGTGAGCAGGAGTTAAGCAAACTTTGGGATAAAGAGTTGCAGTCATTGAATGAGGAGGCGCAGGTTGTTCTCCGTGTAAACACATTAAAGACATCAAAGCGCGAGTTGCATGATCGCCTGGAAGAGGAAGATGTGATAACCTCACCGATTGATGATTTTCCGGATGCACTCGTTCTTGAGGAACGGCAAAATGTATTTGGAACCTCAGCTTTCAAAGACGGACTCTTTGAAGTTCAGGATGCTGCATCCCAGCTCATTGCACCTTTCCTGCGCATCGAGCCGGGTATGCGCGTGATCGATGCGTGTGCAGGAGCAGGAGGTAAAACGCTTCACCTCGCAGCGCTTATGAAGAACAAAGGGCGGATTGTAGCCATGGATGTCGAGGAATGGAAGCTCGATGAACTGACGAAACGTGCGCGTAGGGCAGGCGTTAGCAACATGGAAACGCGTTTCATTGAATCATCAAAGACCGTAAAGCGACTGGAGAATAGTGCTGATCGTTTATTGCTGGATGTTCCGTGTTCAGGGTTGGGTGTCCTTCGTAGAAATCCGGATGCCAAGCGGAAGCTTTCGCTCGAGTTCATTGAGAAGGTCAAAGAATTGCAACAACATATTTTGAACGATTATTGCCTCATGGTGAAGCCAGGCGGAATGATGGTTTATTCAACCTGCAGCATTTTGTCTTCTGAGAATGAAAAGCAGGTCAAAAAATTCCTTGAAACAAAGGCAGACCAGTTCGAACTCATCGAAGAAAAACGCACATGGCCATCGGAAGGATTCGATGGATTTTATATGGCGTTGCTGAAGCGCATCAAATAATTATGCAGTCAGCGTTAGGCGCGATCCCGCGGCTTCATCGACAATGACGAGCCCATGGTCAAGCGTTTGCATAATGCTTCCAGGGACTTGCTCAGTCACCGGCCCTTCTACGATTTTTTGAATGATCTGAGATTTCTTCTCTCCGCCTGCTATGACAATGGTGGTCTTCGCTTCGGTGATGTGTTTTAATCCGAGCGTGATGCCTTGCTTCAGCACAGTAGAGTTCGTGAAGTATTTCTGGGCAACGGTTTTGGTGGAATCTTCTAAGTCAACTACGTGGCAATAGTTAGTGAAGGACGAACCCGGTTCGTTCAGTCCAAGATGGCCATTCATTCCGGTGCCCACCACGATCAAATCAATTCGTTTGTGGCTGAGGATGAAATCATCAACCCTTTTGCATTCCGCTTTTAAATCCGTTGCCTTTGAGTTAAAGAATATGATCTGGTCATTACGGATTCCGGCCGGATCGAAAAACTTTTCATACATGTAATGCTGGCAGCTACCCGGATCATGACGGTCCATCCCAACCCATTCATCAAGCCCCACGAACTTGCAACGGCTGAAGTCGGCTTTCTGTTCCTTGATTCGCTTGACGAGGATGTTTAGCATGCCGGTAGGAGAATCACCGGAAGGGAAACATAAAATACTGTCTGGCTTGGTGGCAACCTGATCTAAAACAATGTCGGCAACGGTGGCCGACATGTCTTCATATGTTTTTCGAATAATAACTTTCATCAGACACCTTAAACGTCCATGGAATCATAGACAAGAACTTTCTCCCACAAGTTGGAATATTGCTCTACGAATTTTTTGTGTAGCGGGTGCACCTGGTAAACATTTTGACCCTCAACGTCATCAAAAAACATTAGCTCCGACACATGGTAGCTGTTGTCGACCACATCGCGCTTTTCCGTGCTGGCCGGTACGCCAATATGCAATTTCTTGATTGTTTCAATTTTCGCTAAGGTGCGGAGTCCTTCAATCAGCTTTTGCTGATCTTCTTTCGAGTTTGGATTCTTCAGCCAGAAGAATACGTGGTGGAGAAGCTGTTTTTTATTTTTCTGTTCCATAGTCGGCATTGCGGAGGCTGCAGCACTGGCGCCAAGGGCTGCCGCGGTTGCAACGAATGTTCTTCGGTTCTGTTTGCTCATGTGTTTTTCGAATTTAACAGAGCGGAATTTAGAACCTTTACGGTTCAAATGAAAGCGAAATTAGTCAGTTTGACTATATGGTTATTTCGATGCGATTATTTTCAGGGTCGAGCACCACACTCTCATAATAGCCATCGCCTGTAGTACGAGGCTCGCCAACGATTTCGTAGCCATCCTTCCGGAGATTCGCGGTCAGTGTATCAACCATTTCTTTGCTGCCGACACTTATCGCCAGATGTGTGATTCCAAGAAATTGTTCGTGAGAGTCTGTAGATCGTTCACTGATCCCGGGCATTTGCATCACTTCAAGCCGCGCTCCGTTTTCGAATGAGAGGAAGTATGATTCGAAATTTTTCCTGGGATTGAAATATTTTTCCCCGGACGTGCAATTGAAGTACATGGAATAGAAAGTTTTCAGGCGTTCAATGTCTTTCGCCCAGATAGCAACGTGCTCGATTCTCATTAGTGTTGCAGGTATGATGGCACTTCAATCTTTGTCTTTAACAACGGGTCGGGTATTGGTGCAAGGCGTGTTGTCTTCAGGGGAACAACTCCGGCCCATATGGGAAGATCGTAATCTTCTTCGTCATCTTTTGGTCCGCCTGCGCGGACTTTTGCGGAGGCCTCTTCAATGTTGAATGACAAGACCATTGTAGCTTTCCATTCACCACTGTTGGGTTGTCTAACATCATCCCACCGACCAGGCTGCATCTTATTAGTGAATACTTCAAGCGATTTATACAATTCGTCCTCGTCCGTAACACGTTCAGCCTGGCTAAACAATACAACGGACCTATAATTTACGGAGTGATGGAATGCAGCTCGTGCAAGCACCAGTCCATCCAATAGTGTTACGGCAATGCAAACCGGTAGCTTTTTCTCTGCCAGCTGACGCATGTAGAAACTTCCAACAGAACCATGCAGGTAAAGTTTGTCCCCAATCCTGCAAAAGCCTGTAGGAATTTGGAAGGGCTGACCTTCGTTAACATACGCTACAGTGCAAACCAATGCCTCATCAAGAATGCTGTAAATCACATCCTTGTCATAGACACCGCGCTTCGGAAGACGCGTGATTTCTGTCCTGTCGGTTTTTGGAAATTCTGCCATACTGAAAGGTATTGTTACTTGGAGATCTCGAGGATAATTTTTCCAAAATGATTTCCCTCCTTCATCCGCTCGAACGCCTCATTCACTTTTGATAATGGGAATGTCTGATCCATGACCGGCTTTATGTTTCTGCTCTCAAGAAAATCCAGCATCGATAAGAATTCATCACGTGTTCCCATAGTGGTACCGTGAATCGAAAGTTGTTTCCAATACAAAAGGCGCGTGGAAACATCCGAAATATTTCCAGCGGTGCGTCCAAAGTTTACAATTCGCCCACCCGGCATGGCGAGCTCAATGAACTTGGCGAACTGTGGACCGCCAGCACTGTCGATGATGATATCGAATCCTCCGGTTTCTTTTTGTGCTTTTATTGCCCATTCAGGGTCATTGTAATTGAATCCGCCCAGCGCGCCCATTTGTTTTGCCCTGGCAATTTTCTCATCCGAGCCTGAGGTAACATACACTCTGCCCTGGTATGCGGTTGAAAATTGTAAAACCCACAGCCCTGCGCCACCGCCAACCCCCGAGATTAAAACTTTCTCTTTCGCACGAAGTCTCGCTTTTGAGAACAAGGCCCGATAGGCAGTCAACGCAGAGAGTGGAACCGCAGCGGCCTCAGCGAATGATAAGTGTTCGGGTTTTTCGAAAATGTATTTCTTCGAGATGACGATGTATTCAGCGAATGTTCCATTATCGGGAAGCCCGAGGATCTTAAACGAGTCTCCCTGAACGAATGGATTGTTTCCCCACTCGAGGCTTGGATTGATAATCACTTCTGCGCCAACGAGGAGTGGGTCAGCATCCTCCCCAACATCTTCAACGACACCACTCCCGTCCGATCCCAGAATGATACCGTTAGGAAATTGTTGTGTCTGCTCCTGCATCAACCAGAGGTCGCGGTGGTTCAATGCGGCATACTTTAATTTGATCAGGACCTGGTCTTTTATCGGCCTTGGCTTTTTGATGTCTTCGACAACGAGTGGTTGATCTTTTGATTTGAATAGTGCAGCCTTCATGCTTAGCTTTTACGATGACGGATGAAGCAATGTTCGAATCGCTCCATTTTTACTTTTGGATAATATTCGCGGGCGGCTGGCGCTGCCAATAGAATCAGCATCGTTTGTTCGCCAGACACCTCATGTGTGATGTCGATTAATTTTTTTCCAATCCCTTTGTGTTGATAGCGCTGATCAACGGCAAGGTCTGACAGGTATGAGCAGAATGAAAAATCGGTGAGTGCGCGCGAGACACCCACGAGGAGGTCGTGGTCCCAGGCCGTGACAAGCACATTGCCATGATCCAACATCTTGCGAATGCGTAGAGGATCGTTGACCGGTCTTCGTTCACCCAGGGTTGAGCGATTCAAAAGATCAATAAACTGCTCAGCAGTAATTTTTGTATCACTGCGATAGACAATGTCTGCCGTCATGCTCTGCGAGGATTAGATCTTCACGATGTAATTCCATCCATATGGATCAGGCTCTAAGCCGAGGCGAATGTTGTGAAGCTTCTTCTTAACCTGGAGTTGAAAACTTGTCGGGCCTGCTGTTGGAATCTGATAGTCGGTACCGTTGATCTGAATCACAGCGATCGGTGCAACGACTGCCGCAGTCCCTGCGCCAAAGGCCTCCGTCAACGTACCTTTCGCAAATCCCTGTTCGATTTCTTCTACGGATACCCTGCGCTCCTCAATTTTAAAGCTTGGTATTTCTTTCGCGAGTGTTAGAATTGAATCCCGTGTAACACCATCGAGAATCGCAGTATTTAGTTGAGGTGTAACAAGGTTGCCATTTAGGACAAACATTACGTTCATCATTCCAACCTCGTCAATGTATTTGTGCTCTTTGCTGTCAGTCCAGAGAATTTGATCGAATCCTTCTTCGCGTGCAATCTGCGTAGGGTAAAATGCGCCACCATAGTTCCCGGCACATTTTGCAAATCCGGTTCCGCCTTCAGCTGTGCGAACAAACTGGTTCTCCACTTTCAGACGATATGGTTTTGCCTGGTAGGGACCGACCGGGCATGTCATAATAACAAACTTGTATTGGTCAGACACCTTTACACCGAGACGTGATTCAGAAGCAAACATCACAGGACGGATATACAGTGATGAACCTTCTCCATCGGGCACCCACTGCTGATCGGTTTCGATAATCGCCTGCAGACTTGTCAGCCACATTTCTTCGCTGAGGGTCGGCATGCACATTCTTTCAAGCGACTTGTTGAAGCGACTTAAGTGTTTGTGGGGACGGAAAATGTTGATGTCTCCGTTTTTCATGCGGAAAGCTTTCATTCCTTCAAATACCGCCTGACCATAATGCAGCGATAGAATGGCTGGTGTCATGCGCATTTCTCCGAATGGCACAACCGCTGGCGCACCCCAGTGTCCCTTGTCATATTCAGCCACAAGCATATGATCGGAAATATGTTTGCCGAATTCAAGATTGTTGAAGTCGACTTCTTTTATTCTCGAGTGTTTTGTTTTCTCGATGGCGATGCTGGATGTCAAGGTTGTCATATATCTGGTGTTATCGGGTGAATTTCAGCATTATCCGGTAATTTTTCTCGATTCTTTTAATTTTTTCAGGCTTATTTTTTTAACGGTGTGCGCCCGCAATCGACTTCGGTTCTCGGTGAAATTTTTTCCAAACTTCCGTTAGGGCAATGTACGCGATGTCCATATCCGTTCTGTCTGTTTGCCAATTAGAAATGGCTGCACGAATTGCAGGAATACCTTTATATACGGTAGGCGTGAAGAACACACGACCATCATCGCGGACGGCTTGTAAGAACGCCTGAATGTTCTCAAAAGATGTTTGCTCTTTCAGCGTGAAACATACAACGTTCATTCGCACGGGCGCGAGCAGTCGGAACGGTGAATCCTTTTCGAGAAGATTTCCCAGATACTGTGCGGAATCACAATTGCGCTCAACAATTTCTGCGTGTCCCTCTTTGCCATATGCCGTAAGCGTAAACCATGCAGGCAAAGCGCGGAAACGTCTTGAGTTCTCGGGTGTATAGTGAAAGAAGTCGGGACTTTTCTCGGGATCACCGAGATACGCAGCGCTGTTCTGAAAAACTTTCAGCTGCAATTTTTTGTGACGCGTAAACTGCATGGCAGAATCGTAAGGGACGTTGAGCCACTTATGGGCATCGATGGTGATGCTGTCCGCGCTATTTATTCCGTGCATCAAATGCTTGAATCTGTCAGAGGTTGCGGCAAATCCACCGAAGGCTGCGTCCACATGAAGCCAGAAGTTGTACTTTTTTTTCAGATTGCCGATTGCCTGTAAGTCATCAAAGTCAACCGTGTTCACCGTTCCCGCGTTCGCGACAACGATAACCGGGTGCTTCGACTCCTGCAGCAGTTTTTCGAGTTGTGTTACATCAACAGCTTCGCGATCAGGAAGCGTGTTAATTTTTACGACAGCATTTCTTCCAATACCGAGCATCGACAATGACTTGAGGATACTTGAATGAGGAGTGGCGCTGATAATCTTTATCGGCACGTTAGAAATACCTTCTGTGCTGATATCAATTCCATGTTGTTCACCCATCCACTGACGCGCAATCGCAAGACTCACAAAGTTTGAAACTGTAGCACCGGTGACAAACGATCCAAAGTAGTCAGTGTCAATGCCGAAGAGTTGTTTGAGGAAATGAAGTGTTTGTCGTTCGATCTGTGGAGCGATAGAGTCGTTGCTTCCACAGGCGTTCTGGTCGTATGCACTGACAAGCCAGTCACCCGCGACAGACGCTGGAGTGGATCCTCCGGTAACAAAGCCGAAATATCTTGGACCCGCTGAATTTGTAATCTTCTCAGCGAAGTTTGTTTTGAAAAATTCGAGTGCACCGGTTGCGCCTATCCCCTTCGTGGGAAGCTCGGTCAATTCAATGTCTGGAATAAATCTTCCCGGTGGAATTGAATTCTTTTCCTCGAGATATTCCTCGGCTATTGAAAGCGTCTTCGAAAGAATGGAGCTGAAATTTTCCTTATCGTGCTTAAGCAGCGTATTCATGTGTTCTTACGCGTTCTAAAAGTTGCTGTGTTGTTAGGATGGTCGCAAACTCATCATGCAAACTAGTGAGGTTGATGTCATGAATTGTTTGTGCGCTGAACTTCTGTCCCGACTGCGAAGTGCGGTCAAACGTAGCGGTTGCATCCGAAAGCACAATAGTTTCAAAGCCAAGATTTGCCGCCATGCGTGCTGATGTGGAAACACAATGATCGGTTTGCAGCCCCGCCAGAACAACACGGGTGATTCCTTTTGCTCTCAGTTTTGCTTCAAGGTCTGTGCCGATAAACGCGCTGTTCACTTTTTTCGGAATGACGGGCTCATCAGCCATCGGCTTCACAATTTCTTTGATAGCATTTCCAGGCTTCCCGGGAGCAAGTGGTGATTTGGGATTTACTGAATTATGCTTGACATGAAAAACCGGATACTTTAACTCACGCCACGTGTCTAAAACTTTGCGTGTGTTTTGCTCGGCCTGTGGATTATTTCGGTTTCCACCCCAGTAAGCTTCGTCATTGAAACCATCCTGGAGATCAATAATGATAAAAGCGGTATTTTTCATTTGGATGTTAGTACGGTTAGAATTTCGTTAATGCGGACAAGGTGATGATCATCGTGCTCTGCATCGAAGTAAGCCAGGTCAACTGGATTCATCTGAACTTTCAGTCGCGGATGAAGTGACGACTTCGATAATGCTTCATCGGTTAGGGAACGATATTTCTTGAGATTTTCCTGGCGATTCTTAATAAACAGCGCAAGAACGTCCCTTACAGGCTTAGCATTATAGTCAAGCTTCGGTTCAAACACTGCCGGGGATATAGGGCTGATGCCATTGATCATCTCATCAATACGCTTGTTGGCGATCTCGTCAACTTCTGCGAGATGTCCAATGTTTTGTTTGACGCTCCACTTGCCGTCAAGTTTGTTCGAAAGGATGTCCTCGGAGATTCCGCTTACTTTTTTCTCAAGACGCGACACGGTTCCTTGCAGTCGCTCGAGGTAGAAAGGGAGCATCCCGGAAGGGACTCCAAACGAGAATTTTCGTTCAAACCACTCAATCTTTTTCATACATAAAGACATTTTAGTCACTAAGACACCATGGACACTAAGGAACACGAAGGAAATTTTCCATTATAACCCTACTAAGATTCATATGCGTGCAGTCACGACCGTTTGAGGTTGATGATGCACGGGGAAACTTACTGAGCGGGCGATGAAACACATTTTGTTGGCGTCATGGTGAAGCTGATTTGCTTTTTCGATCATTGATTCATGCTCAACGACCACTCGAGGCTTTAATGTTATTTCAGTGAATTGTCCGCTGCCATCTTTGTTTTCTTTCATGGTGCCGGATGCCTCATCGGTATATTCCGTTACGATGACTCCATTCACGGCACATAGATGTAAATACCATAGCATGTGGCATCCGGAAATTGATGCGACCAGTAGTTCCTCTGGATTGTGCCTCGTCTTGTCTCCGCGGAATGTTGGATCGGAGGAGCATTTCAAAACGTCCTTACCGGCTATTGCGATGTCATGATTTCGATCGTACGATTTGTAATCACTCGTCCCGGTTCCACGATTGCCAACCCAGGTTGTCGTAGCCCGATATTGATGAAGAGGTCCCATTATGAAATATTTTTTTTCATTAGCCAATCTGTCTGTGCGTCTGAGCCGAGCATGAAGATGTGGTCACCGAAACGTTCGAAGCCCCATCGTTTGTAAAAAGCAATAGCCCTTTCGTTGTGCTCCCACACACCCAGCCATACCCATTGATAATTATTGTCTCGTGCAAATTGCAGGCACTCGCTCATCAATAAATAGCCAACGCGCTTGCCGAGAAACTTTTTGTCAGCGTAGAGCCGCTCAATCTCAAGTGCTTCACCATCGCCCACGCCATCCGGCTTTTCCGATCTTCGTACACGAGCATAGCCAATGACTTCAGATTCCTGTTCAGCCAGGAAGAAAACCGCATTCTTTTCCAGGATTTCTTCTCCGATTCGTTTTTGTGTAAACGTGCTGTTGAGATATTTCATCATATCTTCAGGCGAGTTCACTTCGTCAAACGTATCGCGGAATGTGCGAATCCCTATACTGATAATGGCTTCCACATCGTCAAGCGATGCTACGCGTATGGTTATCGATTCATCCATGGGGGTGGAGGGTAATATGTCTGGAGCCGTCTTCATTTGAGGATCAGTTCCATTTTAATATTACTTCTTTTATACGGACCATCCACGGGAATTTCTTTAAATCCTATTTTACGGTATAGTTCAATGGCAGGCGCCAGGATCGTGTTCGAGTAAAGGATAATCCGGTCCGCACCTCGCGTCTTGGCCTTATCAATGGCAGCTTCCGCCAGCTTTAGGCCAACCCTTTTGCCACGGAACCTTTCATCAACGGCCATTTTTGTAAACTCAAATACTTTCTCATCCACGCGTTTTAACGCCACAGTTCCAGCAACCTCATTTCCATACGCGGCCATTAATATCGATCCGCCCTGTTTGAGTATGTGTTCGTCAGGAGACTGCAGTACCTGGAAGTCCACGGGCTCCATCCAAAAGTATTTTTCGATCCACTCGCGATTCAATTTTTCAAACCACGGCTGATGCTTCGCTTCGTAGTTAAGTATTTCAACTTCGCGGAGATCCTTCACAAAGAATCGATTATCAAGTGTCATGGCCGGAAAATTCGATGGGAGGTTTTCCTTTTTCACTTCCTTAAAGCCATTCCGTAAATAAAATTTCTGCGCTGCTACAAAACGATCCAACGTTCCCAGAATGACTTCTTCAACACCTTTCTCTTTCATCCATTTGAAAGCCTGGTCCATTAGGAGTTGTCCCGTCTTATATGGAGCACCACGAAATTCATCCCGAACAAACATCTTGCGCAAAGCAACCTGCCTATTGCCAATGTCAATTAGTGCAATGGTACCGACAACTTGTTGTTCCGCTAATGCAACCCAAAAGTTTCCGGTGCCTTTTTGATAAAACGTCTTTATGGCGTTGAGATCAGGCTGATCGTCACGCGTGATCGGTACACCGAACTCGTTGCGTTGAATGTGAAGAATCAGATCAACGACCTGCCCGTGGTATCGCTCATCATAAACTTCAATCCTTACATTCGCCATGGGTTGATGTTTGGCTTCGGCTCTTGTAGAAATTCGCCATCGAGGATGAGCATTGTTGCACCGTTTACGGAATTCGAGCGATGCACGCTCTGTCCATCGGATACCTGGTAACTCATGCCGGCTTTCAATACGTGCTTTGTTCCATCGGAAAGTTCAGAGGTGAATTCGCCTTCGAGGCAATAGGTGATATGACCTTTCGTGCACCAGTGGTCCGCTTTGTAATTCTTTGACAGTGTAACCTTGCGCATACGCAGCTGACCGAACTGCAACGTCTGCCAGGTTGCTTCACCGCTTTCACCGCGATGGGAAGTCGGGTTCACCCGATCCCAATCGGTTGTCTGGTAGGGAATCGTGATCATATTATTATCTCGTGAGTTGAGCTTTCCATTCATTGCGTAACTGATATCCCCGGTTGACGATATAGATACCGGCAACGGTTAGGAGAAACGCAATGATAATTTGTGCGTTGAGCTTTTCGTTCAGCACAATCCATCCCAGCAACACGGCTACAAGTGGGTTGATGTACGCATACATTGACACGATGGTCATCGGCAATTTTTTCAGTGCGTATGAGTATGATGCGTAGGCGATCAACGATCCAAAGATTATCAGGTATACCAGGGACCATGCTGCTTCCGCTGACCACGTCACGTTGCTGAGGTCATCAAACATAAAACTCAATGGAAAACACCAGATCCCGCCAAACAGCATTTGTATTCCCGCATTTACAAACGGGTTGCTTTCGTTGTTTTTCTTTTTCATCCAAATGCTACCACCGGCCCAGGCCAATACCGCACCGAATGTGAGTATGATTCCAATAATATACTGAGCATTCGAAAACTCAGAGACGTGCTGACCAAAGATCATGACGATGCCTATCAATCCAAGAATCACTCCGATGATAATCAGCGCGTTTGGTTTCTCATCTTTGCTGATGAGGAGGTTCATCATGATCACAGTCACCGGCATCATTGAGCAGATGATAGCAGCGACACCGCTTGGAATTTCCATCTCTGCATAAGCAACTAATCCGTTGCCGAGGGTGAGCATGAAGAAGCCTCCAATCGCCTGACGGATAAAGTGTTCTTTCGTTGGCCATGCAGCTTTACCAAGCGTCAACATGAAACTCAGTAATATAAGTCCAGCGGTTGTCTGTCGGATGGCAGTAAACAAGAAGGGTGGAAAATGCAACACCGCAATGCGCAGCGCCAGGTACGTTGTGCCCCAGATGAGACAAACTGCTGCAAGTGCGAGATAGGCAATGTAAAGGTTCTTGTTATTCATCCACGTAGTCGTTTTCATCTCTGAACTCGTAAACCGCAGCAGAGGTTCAACGCTGCTTTGATGAAATGAATTCAGCTACCAAATCTTCCCGTTTATACGGAGAAAAAACAGTTTCAGTTTTATTTATTTTAACCAGATCAGTTGGGGGAAGTCACTAGTCAATGGTCATTGGTGATTTGAGCCAGCTCGCGAATACGGCTGCGGTCATCCCGATCGGCTTTGTGCACCATCAGGAAGGCATTGGGCATTAGGCATTAGTGACCAGGCAATGGCTCGCGAGATAGTTATTAGGCGATGGGTAATGGGTAATGAGTGATGAGTGATGGCTGGTGGTGATGGTGATTTGTGTGAGGGCTAGTTCAGTCGGGTGTGGGTGGCGTGGGCGTAGATGATTTTCCAACGATTGTTTTTCTTTTCGACAATGAATGTCGCGTCTGCTGCAACGCGCATTAGCTTAGAGGATGAATCAGTAAGGTTTTGGATGAGCTTGGAATAGGCAACTGCTTGTGTGTCATTCAAAACTCTCACTTGTATCGTCTGCCATTCGAGCTTTATCTCGTTAAGGCCCTGATAGAAATTTTCGCGGACGAGTTTTTTTGTTTGTTCTGAATCATAGGTTGTGCCATCAGCCACTAATAGAAAGTCCGGCCTGTCGTCAAAATGATCAAGGGTCTTTTGAGCATCCATTTGTTCGACAGCACTTCCATAGGATCGGATGAAGTCCTGTACTTCCGTTTTTAGATTTTCACCGGTTATTTTTTGGCCGACTACAGAATGCATCATTATGAACAGCAGGATTGTCAAATAAGCTTTCATATCATTCGCGTTTAATAATTAAGTGATTCAGTATCCTAAGCCTGAAAAATCAATTTTTTTGTTTCCGACAGTTCCCCTCATCTTCTCCGCGGAATCCGCTTCCATTCTTACTGGTTGTAAGGTGTTTCATTGATCCAGTGGAAGCCGCGACCCATGAGTCTAAAATCTTCCGGACGGAATTTGACTTTGCGTGCCGCGATTATTACGGAGTCTTTTTGAAGTAGACCGGTGAAGATGAAGTTGACGCTGTCTCGTTGTTGATACGAGAGTCTGTACTCTAGTTCTCCTTTCGATAACGTCATCGTTTTTTTCGTTGTGTCAATTTGCGCTAGGTACCTTCCGATCGAGTCGTTCACGTGAAAAATTCTTACTTGTGTCAGGTTGCTGATGGCGAGCTTTTTCCACCGAAGTGTGTCCGTCATGAGGGGAGGAAGGGTGTCCTTTCCAAGGACGAACGTTTCAACATTGTATATTCCCCACAGTGCAGGCTTTGGTGCACTGTCACCGTATTGTTTTTCAAATTCAACTCCCTGAAGCACGGTGGATACCAGTACAAAGCCAATGACGAGGACTTTTGTGACAATGCGTGCGATATTCATTTTTCGATTGCCTGCATAAGGGTAGGGGATCACCGGCAGCGAGACAGGTGTGCCGGAAAAGAAAAATGCCGCGATTCGTTTAAGATCACGCGATGCAAGAAACACACTCAGTACAAATAATGCTGTTGACAGGATCTTGACAGGTACATCGTAGAAATAGTTAATGGCCATTACGTTCGCGGCTGTCACCATAGTAAGCAGTGCTCCAAACGTCATCGTTCTTCTGAATAAAAGAAGTCCCGCAGCGACTTCAGCGAGGCCCATGAAATAATTGTATCCTTTTGAGAATCCAAGAAATGTCCACGCGAGTCCCATCGGGGAAGAGTCTCCGTACGGTTGAAGTAGTCGAAATAAATAGGGGTAGGGAAACTGGAGCTTGAAAATTTTTATCATCCCATAATTGATGAGCATGAGTCCCACATAAAATCGCACGATGACTGTCAACCAGTAGTAGAGCTTCGGGTAAGCTTCGCTTTGACGGTCAAGGAGACTCCAAACGGTTGCAGACAGTAAAGCAATAACGAAACAACACAGAACAAGAATATAGTCGTAAGTGGTATCACCGCTTCCATAAGTAAAATGGACGATGTCATAGGGTAGCCGGAGCACATACTTCCCCAACCAGACCACAAACGCGTGCAGCCCTTCCGTTGGATAGTGCATGATGACATCGAAGAATGGAAATGCCCCATTGTTTTCAACAACGATAAACAGCAGGAAGAAGACGAAGAGGAATCTAAAGTTGATCTTTTCCACTGACGTCCAGCGGATAAATCCTGAAGCAAGCGTGTCCATAGCGGAGGGGTTCTAGACTTTAAAATACGAAAGCGCTCGGTGCATCGCAAAAACAAGCAGCCCTTTGTCTGGGCTGCCTCTTGTTGATAACGCGCATACTTCGCGAATGTGTAGGAGCGAAATGACGTTTATTATATAATAATGAGGTCGTATTCAGTCAAAAGGCCGGGGAGACCTGCTGTTGAAAACTTTCCCTTCTTGATACGATTCTTCTTGGGATCAATCGTGTAGCTGTGGGAGGTGGTGAAGTCAGCGTGTTCAAGTATTGTATTTTCAAAAAAAGCATCGGTCAGATCGCACTCGCGGAAAACTGCCTTGGTTAAGTCAGCTTCCTGGAACTCAACTTCATTCAATTGACACTCAGTGAAATTAATTCCTTTCAACTTGAGTCCGAAAAACGAGGAGAAATTTAGCACGCATCGTTCGAACGAGAAGGCAAGGAGCATTGTGTTGCAGCCATCAAAGCGCAGTCCAAGCATTTTGCAATTCATAAACTTCGTATCGCGAAACGAAACCCGATGTACTTTTGCCATCGAGAGATCACAGGCATTAAAGCTGCAATCCACAAACACGCAACCGGAAATATCTGAGTCTTTGAAGTTGCAGGTGATGAAATCACATTGTTCGTATTCTCCTTTAGCTAGTGCGGTGGATGAATAGTCCTGTGACTGAAACGATTGGCTTTGGAAGTATGACGCGCTCATCGTGATTTCGTTTTGTAACTTACAAGTTAAAAGAAAGTCGTAAACTTTCTGACAGCCTTACGGCACCAGGTTTCCGTGCGTAGGTTCAGGCCTCAGCCTGGTCGAGGCGCATTGTTCCTGTGACAGGAGACCATGTCGCTTTTCAAACTTCCTGCCATCGCTTCAATATTACGGCACGAGGACTCTAGTCCTTCAGCGAGTCTATCTTTTTCTGAATAGCGTTGCGTTCTGCAGATGATTTGCTAAGGCGTTGTGCTTGCTGCAAGTATGCGCGGGACAACTTATCGTCCGTTCCCCGGTGTAATTCGCCAAGCAGAGTGTGGTAATATTGGTTGGTCGTGAGCTTTAATTTTTCGGCTTCAGCAATTGCCTCTTCCACGCCATTGGCTTTGGCAAGCGCGTAGGTTCGGTTTAACGCGGCAATAGGAGAATACTCGAGTTGAAGGAGACGATTGTAGAGCTGCAGAATGTTTTCCCATTTCTCACGCGTGTCCGTTCGGATCGTGTGCCAGTAAGCGATGCTTGCTTCCAGGTGATATTTTGTAAGTGTGGTGCCTTTCGCGCTTAGGCTAAGATAATAGGCTCCGCGTGAAATGTACTCCTGGCTCCACAAGCGTTCATCCTGATCGTCATATAATACCAGTTCTCCCGTGGGGCTCGTCCGCGCTTTCAAACGGGATGCATGAAAGTACATCAAGGCCAGGAGTGCGTGTGCCGCTGGCGTATTCGTTTTTTCATTCGAGGTCAGCAATTTCACCGACCGGATGGCTTCCTCGCATAAATCTTCGCGGATAATCGTTTCATTCGTCTCCGAATAATAACCTTCGCTGAACATCAGGTACAACGTAGTGAGCACGTTATCGAGGCGAGGCACCAATTGTTCTTCAGCCGGAAATTCAAGTGTAACTTCCGTGGTCCTTAATTTTTCACGGGCGCGAACCAGGCGTTTATTGATTGTTTCTTTGTTCACCAGGAATGCCGAAGCAAGTTCATCGATTCCAAATCCGCAAAGTATTCGAAGACAAAGGGCCACCTGCGATTCGACCGGAATGCCTGGGTGACACAAGGCAAACAACATCCTTAGCTGGCTATCGAGAATGTTCTGGTTAGATAAGTCAATGTCGGGCTCGGTGAGATGCTCCTGGCTTTGAACCCATTCTGCCTTTATTTTTTCATCAAGGGTGCGCGATCGTTGAAGAACGTTCTTTGTTTTGTTCTTCGCCACTGCGTATAGCCATGCCGTAGGATTCTCAGGAACACCTCGGTAGGGCCACGTTTCCATAGCCAGAAGGAATGTCTCACTAGCGATATCTTCCGCCACTTCTACGTGCTGAAGACCAAAATGCTTCACCAGTACGGATGTGATCTTTCCGAACTCGTTGCGAAATAAGTTGGGTAGCAGGGCTGGGGAGGTCATGGGCGAGGTGGTTGCAGGTTGCAAGTTTCAGGTTGCAAGTTACAAGTTCCACGCGCTTGCAACCTGGAACTTGCAACTTGTAACTTGAATCTTGTTCCTAGTGTACTCCGTCATCTTTGGCGATCCTGCGCACTTCCATGGTGTTTC
The DNA here is from genome assembly GCA_036402115.1 of Chryseosolibacter sp. Classification (GTDB taxonomy): domain Bacteria; phylum Bacteroidota; class Bacteroidia; order Cytophagales; family Cyclobacteriaceae; genus Chryseosolibacter. The sequence goes on along the minus strand of DASWTM010000320.1, from coordinate 2,732 downwards.
CTTCGCCCATTAGGACCGGACAGCCTTTTGCAAATTCTACGGCCTCATCCACGGATGATGCGCGCACGATGATGAACCCGCCAATCGTTTCCTTGATGTCACCGAATGGTCCGTTGGTCACCATCTTTTTTGAATCGACAACTTTGGCTTTGTCGAAGAGTAGTCCTGTGCCGCTGACAAATTTATTCTGCGCAGCGATTCCTCCAATCCAGTCCATGGTCTGTTTCATCCATTGCTGAAGTTGCTCTGGCGAAGCGACTTTCGAGCCGTCTTCGTGTCTCATGATTAATGCATACTCGTCCATAGAATTTAATTTAGGTTGATTTACAGCCTCATGACAAATGAGGATCGGCAAATAGGACAAGGTCAAGATAATTTTTTTTGAGGATTTAACCGGCTGCGCGGTTAGACCTGATAGCGGAAGCCGAAGACTTTCATCTCTCCCTGCATAAAGTCAAGATCCGTTGATCGTTTAAAGCCGATGCGTTCGTACATCCTCCAGGCGTCTTGCATCGCCAGGGTTGTATGGATGATAAGCTGTTTTAAGTTTTGCTCTTTTGTTTTGCGGATGCATTCCAGGGTGAGAAGCTTCCCGATACCCTGACCCCGAGCTTCCTCGGCCACCGCTAGAAACCGAAAGCCTGCACTGTTTTTTTCTTTTGTTGCAGTGCCGCCCGAGCCGTAATGCTCCATGTTATTGAAGTAGACGACCGCTCCGACAATCTTCCCCGATGCCATCGCTGCAATTATTTCCGTTCCGTGTTTTGCGGTAAGGTCCCCAATGTTCGCCATCATGTTGTAGTAGCCGGGGTGTTCTGCGGGAGTAATAAACCCTTCAAGCTGCGAATACGCTTTCACCATCAGTTGCCCGATGTGCGCATATTCTGAGGGTTGGGCAGTCCGTATCGAAATTTGAGTACTCATCTTAGTTGTTTCAGAAACCTACCGGGCTTGAAAGATAATCATAAAGCACAACACTGCCTCTGCGGTAAATTGCATTCCCTTTCATAACCACCTTGTCTTCAGACTCAGCGCCTAAACTCCCACTCAAACAAATTGTAACCCATGGTAAACTCATCAGTACATAATCCGTTAACTTCATGGTAAATTCTTTCCCTATGCTTCGCAACATCCTCCTTGTTTCGATTCGAAATTTTCTGCGCCATCCCGGTACATCATTTTTGAACGTGATTGGCCTCAGTGTCGGGTTCACATGCATGCTGTTAATGGTCATGTGGGTGGCCACCGAATTTTCGTTTAACAGGTTTCATCGTGACGCTGATAATCTGTTCAAAGTGATGACGCACGTGGAGTCGGACGGAAGCTTCAATACCTTTGATGCTGCATCGGCAAGCATTGATGTCTCGTCCATTCCGGAGATTGAGTCTGTGGTGACGGTCGCAAGTGGAAAGCGTTGGCCAAATGAGTTGTGTTTCAGAAAGGAAGGAAGCGAGACGGAATGTCTCTACCTGAATGGAATATTTGCGACCAATACCTTCTTTACAACCTTTGATTTCCCTGTTGTAAAAGGACCGAACAATCCGTTGACAGCACCCGCTTCCATTGCAATCTCTGAGAAGATGGCGGAAACACTTTATGGCAAGCAGGATCCCATTGGCAAGACCATCAACGTTGATGGTCACTACCCCGTGACTGTCACGGCAGTATTTGCCGATGTGCCTTCAAATTCTTCTCTTCAGTTTCAATTTGTGCTTCACATGAACGTGTTCAGCGCCATGCGCGGCCTAAAGCCAGATCATTATGCCGACCAGTTTTTTCAAACGTATCTGAGGACGAGTAAACCAGTTGAGGTTGCTGAACTCACGAAGAAATTGAACGACTCGCGTGTCCTGCCGGAAAAACTGAAAGCAGACAAGCTTAGCTACGAAGCATTCCCGCTCGAGAAGTGGCGACTTAAAAATAAATTCGAGGATGGCAAGATTGCCGGGGGACGAATTGAATACGTCAATATTTTTCTTGTCATCACCGCGCTCGTTGTTATTCTTGCGGTGATCAACTTTGTAAACGTGTCGACAGCACGGGCAACCATTCGTGCAAAAGAAATCGGCATCCGCAAGGTGACGGGTGCACTGCGCTCGCATATCATCAGGCAATTCATTGGCGAATCGTTTTTTATGGTGATGATATCGCTCGCTGTAGCAGTTGGGTTCACACAACTTATTTTGCCTTTCTTTAGCAACATCATCGAGGTGCCCATTACCGCTTCACTCACAGAGGGTCTGTTTCCCATTTACCTCCTTGTGTTCCTGATCTTTGTTGCAGTGCTTGCCGGTTTTTATCCAGCATTTGTGATGGCTGCCTTTCAGCCGATCAAAGTCTTGAAGAATCAAATCACAGGCTCGCACGGGTCGAACGGGTTGCGCAAGGTGTTGCTGGTCGTGCAGCTGAGTATTTCGCTAGGAATTCTATCGTTCAGCGGAGTCTTGTTCCTCCAATTAAAATACATGTCGGAGAAGGATCTGGGAATTGATCATGAAAATATTATTCACGTGGAGCCAACGTACAGAATGCTTCAAAAGTTTGATGCCTTCAAGAATGAGCTGGCAAAGAACAACGTGATCGTTGAGACCTCGACCGCTTCCGCTAATCCAATCGATCTACAAGGTCAAAACACCGGTGTAAGCTGGCCAGGTAAACCGGTTAACGAGCGTGTTACTTTCCAGGTGATCGGAGCGAGTCACGAATTTGTGAATACGTTCAATCTTAAACTC
>DASWTM010000319.1:0-7174 GCA_036402115.1 Chryseosolibacter sp. | reverse complement strand
GATGTGCGGATGGCATCGGCCAGCGCGCTGCGCAAAATCGTTACCGACTCATCCTTCGCGACACTTGAAAAAATATTTAATGATGATGAGGATTATCGGGTACGCATCAGCGCTATTCGCGGGTTCCAGGCGTTTCCATTTGAACGATCAAAAAATTATTTGCTGAAGGGCGCTCGTGATAAAAATGTGAATGTGGCCATCGCTGCCTCCGAAGCGATCAAAGCCACGATCACAGAGCCGTTTTGGATTGATGTGGCCAATCTCGCCAGCGAAGCGAAAAACTGGAGAGTGCAGGCAAATCTTTATGAAGGTGTGCTCAAAGTAAAAAACAACAAAGGTATTATCGATGAAGTTACCACCCTTTACAAAACAGCGAATCCTTACCAGAAACGAGCGCTGCTTTATGCGTTGCAAAATCAGCCTTCTACCGCACCCTTTATTCAACAAGAACTTTTGACGGCACAAGAACCGGTAGTGAAAGCTTCGGCTGCTGATGCGCTTGTGTTTATTAACAAGAGCAAAGGATTCGATCCACGCCAGAAGAAAGCTTTCGCTGACGTTTATCAAAAAGCAATTGGGGCGGGAGATCCGGGTGTCATCAACTCGATCTCTTCTGCACTTGCTGACTCAACACTGGCCTACCGCGATGTGATCAGCGACTATCAATTCATTTCGACAGCGAAACAAAAACTAACGCCTGTGAAAGATGAAGACGCGATTGCTGCACTCGATCGCGCTACGGCATACTTTGAAAAACGCAAAGCCGCAGACCGGCCTGCCCCTGCTTACAATCATCCGATCAATTGGTCCCGCATCAAAGAACTTCCGCACGACCAAATGGTGACGGTCTTCACAACGAAAGGGAAAATCAAAATGAGACTGCTCGTGGAAGATGCTCCAGGCTCAGTAGCAAATTTCCTCGATCTGGTCGACAAGAGTTACTTCAACAATCACTATTTCCATCGTGTTGTTCCAAACTTCGTGATACAGGTAGGTTGCCCGCGTGGTGATGGATCCGGTGGAGAAGATTACTCTATTCGCTCGGAATTCACAAAGACAAAATATAAAACTGGAAGTGTTGGGATGGCGTCATCAGGGAAAGATACCGAAGGAACACAATGGTTTATCACCCATTCGCCTACGCCTCACCTTGATGGGCGTTATACCATCTTTGCGGAAGTGGTGGAGGGAATGGAAACTGTCCACGCCATCGAAGTCGGTGATCAGATCACAAAAATTGAAATTGAAAAAGCTGTTGGAAAGTAATTCAAGTGTTTTGAAAAAGTCATTTCATCAAAATTTTAAGTTAGGCATACTGGGCGGTGGCCAGTTAGGGAGGATGCTGATTCAATCCGGAATCGATTTCAATATTCCGTTTACCATTCTCGACCCGGATGTTCATGCACCGTGTTCAACCCTGGGAGAATTCCATATCGGCAAGCTCACTGACTTTGATACGGTCATGAACTTCGGCTCTTCGTGTGACATAATCACTATTGAAATTGAAAATGTGAATACAAGTGCGCTGAAAGAATTGCAGCGACAGGGCAAGAAAGTTTATCCACAACCCGAAGTTATCGAACTGATACAGGATAAGCGCGTTCAGAAGCAGTTCTATCAAAAGAACAATATTCCAACAGCGGAATTTATCCTGACTGACAACGCGAAGGCAGTAGAAGCAAACAAGCACTTCCTTCCGGCTGTGAATAAGCTGGGCAAAGAAGGCTATGACGGGAGAGGTGTTCAGATTCTTCGCAACGAAACAGATCTTTCAAAAGCATTTGATGCACCAGGCCTCCTCGAAAAACTCATCGACTTCGAAAAAGAGATCTCAGTCATCGTAGCGAGAAACGCTTCGGGTGAGATTAAAACATTCCCGGTTGTGGAGATGGTTTTTCATCCGGTGCATAATCTCGTTGAATACCTGTTCGCCCCGGCAATGATCTCGAAAGAAATCGAAGCGAAGGCCGATGCGATTGCGAGAGATATTATTTCGAAGTTAAATATGGTAGGACTTCTCGCGGTAGAGATGTTTGTGACCAAGCAGGGTGACGTTCTTGTTAATGAAATTGCACCACGTCCTCACAACAGCGGTCACCAAACGATCGAAGGCAATGTCACCTCACAGTACGAGCAACATCTTCGTGCGATACTTGACCTTCCACTGGGGGACACACAAATCACATCGCCAAGCGCGATGGTCAACTTGCTTGGTGAAGACGGCTTTAGCGGAGCCGCATTGTATGAAGGCTTCGCGGATGTCGCAAAAGTATCAGGCATCCATGTTCACCTTTACGGAAAGAAAGTGACGAAGCCTTTTCGTAAGATGGGTCATGTAACAATCATCGATCATGACCTGGAGAATTTGAAAAAGAAAGCCAACTTTGTGAAGGAAACTTTAAAAGTAAAAGCATAGTATGAAGGCAGAGATCGGAATTATCATGGGAAGTGACTCAGACCTGGTGATCATGAAAGAAGCCGCAATGGTTCTTGACGAGCTTTCAATCCCTTATGAGCTTACAGTTGTCTCCGCTCACCGAACTCCACTCCGTATGGTTCAATATGCCACGGATGCGCGCAAAAACGGTCTTAAAGTAATCATTGCAGGTGCGGGTGGCGCAGCTCATTTACCAGGCATGGTTGCATCTCTGACAACATTGCCTGTTATTGGTGTTCCGGTCAAATCATCCAATTCCATTGACGGTTGGGATTCTGTGCTCTCCATTCTTCAAATGCCGGGGGGCGTTCCAGTGGCAACGGTAGCGCTAAACGGAGCGAAGAACGCTGGCATCCTCGCAGCTCAGATCTTGGGTGCAAATGACGCAGTGATTGCTAAAAGCCTGGAAAACTATAAAGAAAATATGCGCAAAAAGGTTGAAACGGTCGCCAAAAACATCGATTCGAAGGGTTGGAAGGCCGTTTCCTGAAAATGAGGGTTTTTCCGTTAGCCTAAATTAGCTAACTTCAGAACCCTTTACCTTACCCTGAAATGCGACCAAGTGAAAAAGGCTGGCTGAAAGAGTATTTGGATTTCCGCAAGGATCTGTTGCTCAACATCACCCACACTGCGGCCCAAAAGGGCTCGCACCCCGAGCACTCGCTTTACCGCATCGTGCAACCTACTGGCCTGATGTATGGTCAGACTGTCGCTAGCCTGGACCATCCTGATCATGAGAACTGGAATGAAAAGGACAAGATGAAAATCCTCCTTGCCGAAAGCTTGATCAGCAGCTCACTTCTATTCAATAACACCACCATCAAATCTGCCGATGAGATGTCAAATGTGATTGTAAGGACACTTGAGAACATCGGTAACTTTTACAACAACATTTTTCCTGAATTGTCAACACCGGCAAAGTCGCTCTTTGGGAAGAAGAAGACTGCTCTCGAAGTGGCCGAAAAAATCCTTGACAAACGCATTGAACGCACAAGCGAATTCCAGGGCAACTTCTGGACATACTTCTTCCATAACAGCCTGCTGTTTCTTGACGTCTTTATATTTGGTCAGTGGATACATACCAATGCGGACAAGATCGTTGCCGACTTCTTTCGTTATGAAAGAGACGAGCTTCGGTTCTCCGTTGTAAAAGTAATTGCCGCTGCATCACACGCGAACAAGGAAGTGGTGTATGAGGAAAAGAAGCTGCTCGATTTCTTCCTTCACAGTACGGACTTGTCATCGGAGAAGAGAAAGGAAGCACTTCGCATTTTCGAGAAAGGGATTGAGATCGATGAGATTCACCTGCCGGCAGAGAATTCATGGATCCTGAAAAAGTTTTTCCTGGAGATGGCGGTGCTCACCATTTGGGCCGACAAGCGCGTTGAGCAGGGAGAACTTGATTTCTTAAAGCGTTTCTCAACACACCTTGGCTTTGGTGAAGAAGATCTTGAAAACAGCCTGATCGCCATCGAAGGTTTTGTTCTCGAACATTGGGAACAACTTGGTCACCTTCAGAATAAGCAGGATTACAATCAGGTGAGTGAACAATTCATCAAACGCGTTGCGCGTATTGCCGAGAAGAACAAAGGCCGGTTGATGAAAGAGCTGCAGGAAAGCGAAGAGATGATGGCTTTATTAAAGAAGGCGCGCTCAAATGAACTGACACTGGACGAAAAAGAAAAAATGCGTGGAGAGTTAATCACCATTCTGAAGAAGGTGCCGACATTCGTGATTATCTCCTTGCCTCAGAAATTTCTGACACTACCGATCCTGCTTAAGATCCTTCCGAGGAATATTTTCTCTGATGGTATGAATTCGACTCCAAACTAACCAGCGTCTTCAACTCCGCTTTTACGCGGAATCAAAATCGAGAGGATAATTGAAAGCGTAAGTGTAGCGATAATCACCGTGAAGGACAGGTACACATCTACTTCAATGTGCCAGATCTCCAACAACATCTTCGCACCGATAAAGAAAAGGATGATTGATAATCCTTTTTGCAGCAGATAGAACTTATCGATAATGCCAGCAAGCAGGAAGAACATTGCACGTAAGCCCATTACTGCAAAGATGTTTGAGGTATAAATCAGAAATGGGTTTTGTGTGATCGCAAAAGCTGCAGGGATTGAGTCAACGGCAAATATTAAATCGGTTGTTTCAATTAATACAATCACGAGGAACAACGGAGTGAATAACAGTTTTCCGCCTTCACGAATGACGAAATTGCCACCATTTGAATGGTTAGACATGGGCAAATACCTGCGGCAGAATTTCAGGATTGGATTTTTCTCTGGCTCGATTTTCTCATCTCCGTCTTCAAAATAGATGCGGATACCAGAATAGATCAGAAATACGCCAAAGATGTAGAGGATCCAGCTGAACTTGTGAATGAGAAGTGCACCAACAAAAATGAAGATTGCACGGAAAACAATGGCCCCGAGAATCCCCCAGAACAGGACCTTGTGATAGTAAGCTTCATCAACCTTGAAATACTTCAGGATAAGCAGGATAACGAATATGTTATCAACAGAGAGTGCGTATTCCGTGAGGTAAGCAGAGAAGTATTCAACTGCATTTTTCATCGAATCGCCTTCACCGCTGTCGTCATATAAGTAAATGAAAACACCGAAAAGAGTCGAAATAGCAACCCAAAAGATAGATTGGTACAGCGCTGATTTGGTACTGATCTTATGAGCCTGTTTGTGGAACAATCCCAGGTCGAGAATCAGGAAAAGCAGAATAATAAAAGCGAAAATCCCGAATAGGATAGTTTCTCTGATGTTCTCCTCTGCAAAAAGGGAAGTAGCGAGTATGTTATTTAAAGCCAGCAACAGGGTTGGATTTCCGTTTAGGAGCCCAAAAGATGAAAAATCACATTTAGAGTCTCCCGTTAACTTTCAAAACTACAAATATATTTCAAACCCTAAAACATACGTGGCTGATTTATACCCGGGAAATGTAAAGATTATGTTTGCAAAATATCGTATATTTTTCTACGGTGAGCAGGCTTCGCAAACGCCTTGAATCAAAAGGTTAATTTCCTTCGGTTTATAACCTTTTGGCAGCTTCACGCTGGGAATCTCAACATTGGTCAGGCAGTTCGTTTGTCCACACTTGGTGCACTTAAAGTGGACGTGATTGTGGTGGTGGCCTGCGACCGAGCATGCTTCATTACAAAGCGCATACTTCAAACTCCCCTCGTCATCAAGAACCTTGTGGATTAAACCCTTGTCGAGAAATGTCTTAAGTGTGCGATATACAGTCACGCGGTCAAGTGAGCTGTCTACTTCCTTTTCAATATCTCCGTGTGACAATGCGTATTCTCTTCGAAGAAACAAGTGAAGAATCTCCTGCCGGGTCTGCGTGGTGCGCAAACGAAAATCTTTGAGCAGTCGATTGGAAATAGCCTCCATATTATTGCAGCTGTAACTTCAGCAAGTTACTATAAATACCATTATTAACCTTTGTAAGTTCCGCATGAGATCCCATTTCAGCCAGTCGGCCTTGTTGGATTACGAAGATTCTGTCAACCTTTTTAATGGTGCTGAGACGGTGCGCAATGATTATAGTCGTGCGGCCTTCCATTAATTTCTCCAGCGCTTCCTGTACCAGCACTTCCGAATGCGCATCAAGAGAGCTTGTCGCTTCGTCCAGGATAAGAATGGCTGGATCTTTCAGGATCGCACGTGCGATGGCCACCCGTTGGCGTTGTCCGCCCGAAAGCTTTACACCACGCTCACCGACTATAGTATCAAACTTGTCTGGAAAGCTTTCAATAAAATCAAGCGCATTAGCTTTCCGGGCTGCTTCACGAATTTCTTCATCCGTTGCATTTGGTTTTCCGTAGCGGATGTTTTCACGAATTGTTCCGCCAAACAAGATAACTTCCTGAGGAACGATGCCCAGGTTGTGCCGGTAAGCGGAGAGATTAAAATCCGTAATGGAGCGTCCATCGATGGTGATGCGTCCGTGCTCCACCGGGTAAAACCGCATAAGTAAGTTGATGATCGTGGACTTGCCCGATCCACTTTGGCCAATCAGCGCCACTTTCTCTCCTGCCGTAATCGAAAAATTCAAGTCGTTCAAAACCTGAAAGTCAGTTCGGGTTGGATAGGCGAATGAAACATGTTCAAAGGAAATGTTCCCTTCTACCTTTGCCGGAGCAGTTACCGGTGTGTATTCGTCCTTCTGTTCAAGAATTTCAAGAACACGTTCAGATGCTCCGATAGAACGCTGAAGCTGCGTGTAGATATCACCAAGTCCTGCGATGGAAAATCCGATGAAGCTGGTGTATAATACAAATGAGAATAACTCACCCACCGTGATGGCATTGCTGGCGACCAGACTCGCTCCATACCAACCCACGGCCACAATTCCTCCGAACAAGGCGAAGATGATAAAGGAAATAAATAATCCGCGATAGCGCGCGGATTGAATCGCAACCGTCACAACTTCCTTCAAAGCCTTTGTATAACGGTTGATTTCGAACAGCTCGTTGGTAAAAGCCTTGACAATGAAAACAGACTGAAGCGACTCCTCCACCACGACATTTGCTTCTGCTAGTTTGTCCTGCGTTTTCTTTGAGAGCTTTCGGATGTATTTTCCAAAAACCAATGCTGATATCACGAGCACGGGAAATGTCAACAACATAAATCCAGTGAGCGTTGGTGCGAGATAGAAGATGATTCCAATTCCAAAAATCAGGGTGAGTACTTGTCGAAGCAGCTCTGCCAG
>DASWTM010000318.1:0-21990 GCA_036402115.1 Chryseosolibacter sp. | reverse complement strand
CGGAATCACGCTACCATTGCGGAACCACTGAATCGTCACGGGTGACAAGTTGCTTGTCGTTGTAATTGTGAAAGGAGCTTCCTGACACGGTGGAGTAGAAGCGAGTGTGATCTGGAGATCGCCTTCGATGTTTACCTCTTTTTCAGTTGATGTGAACACACATCCCGTAACAGTGCTCACAATTTCTACGCGATAGTTAGCGCCATCATCCGCAGTTGTTACACTGATTTGTCTACCGCCACCACCAACGATTGGCGTTGCGTTTCTAAACCATCGGTAGGTGTACGATCCGTTAGGTTCAGCGGTTAGGAACGCTTGGTCTGAGCAAGGTTCTGGCAATGCAAAGTCTGGTGTTAAGATGCCTTCCACGAGTACGGTTATGGCGGTGTCGAGCGCACAGAAGCCAGGTTGCGTTGCAAGCAGATTATATATGAAACTTCCATTACCAGGTTGAGCTTGCACAGTTGCGGTATTGGCTCCGCCAGTTATACTTGGTCCAGTCCACGCGTAGGTTGTGTTTGCTGCGCCATTGGCTGCAATGGTGATAGGGTTAGTACAAGTATTTGGAGCAATCGTCACCGGTACGGTAGCAGCTTCATCAACCAGAACTTGCGGGCTTGATGCCACGCACGCACCTGAGGTAACTTCAACCGTGTATTGCTGATTGTTACTTGCTAGTGGCACGTCTGTAGTGAAGTTTCCGGTTGCTTCATTCGTTGGCCCCTCGACAGCAACCAAAGAAGAGTTAATAACGCGGTAGACATAGGGAGGAGGTATACCCCCTACAGGATCCGGTGTCACGGTAACATCAAGTAGAATTGGATCGCACGATGAATTGGTAACCGCGGCCACTGTGAACCCGGGATCGTTGAGGGTGACTGTATTGATCAAAGCACAACCCGAAATCTGATCACTGATTGTAACGCCATACGTTCCTCCATCAAGGCCAGTTACGACTGGAAGTGGTCCGACCTGTACGTCTGTACCCGATGCGCCAGGGCTTGGTCCCGTTACCGAATAAGTGAATAATGTATTCGCAGGACCAGTGATGGTGATTGCAATTTCACCATTATTGGAGCTACAACCTGTCGGGTCTTGAGTTACCGCAGTCCAATCTGGAGAATCATTGATCGTATAGGTAACAGAATCAACAGCGAAGCAAGTTGAAATCGGATCGGTCACCTGCACTTTGTATTCAAACACACCAGGATTCGAAGTGCTCACGGATTGCGTTTGTGCTGTTGAACCATTTGGAACATCGTTCACTTCCCATGCATACGTTGCGCCCGGGTTCTGAGCATTCAGTGGAGGCAGGGCAACTTCTTCGCAAATTGTAATGTTCGGTCCTAGTTCCACGATAGGTCTGTTGTCAGCAACGAGAAATTCCGCATCGGTCGTACAGGAATTTGAACTCGTAATCGTGACGTTGTAGATCGCTTGTTGATTTACGGTAATTGTTTCTGTTGTAGCTCCGGTTGACCACACATACGTGTAGCCGGCAGAATCTGCAGGATTCGCATCGAGTTCAAGCGGGTTCTGGCATATGTTGAATGCATTAGTGGGATCGGCAGGAGGTGCGAAGATGGTGATGTTCTGCGTGAACGTGGCGTAGCCGTTTGGCAGCGGTTCGCACTTGTTATAAATAATCAGCGTTACGGTGTAAGTGGCCGAGGCTTGTCCCGGGGCGAGCGCGGGGTAAAGGTGATTTATTTGAGCACCTCCGTCAATTTCAGATTGACCATCACCAAAGGTCCAGTAGAATTTATCGATAGCGGCATCCTTTCCTGTTCCGGTGAATGTTGTGGAATCGCCCGAACACACTCCGGCTACGGTGAATCCTGGCGTCATGCTCGGGTTCGCGATGATCTGTGTGAAGTTTGGCAATCCCAACTGACTTGTTGTTCCGGCAAGAAGTTGAAAGGGCTGAAGCGGGTTGGGTAAGCCTGTGACTGCGGTTGTGTCTTCATTCGCCTGGAAAGTTCCAAGGACTGAGCTTCCGTTGATGGCAACATAAATCTGACCATCCGGACCGATTTGCATCGCGCCAAGCTCACCGGTTTGATTGACACGCTGCTTGAAGTGCGGCATACCCACCGAGTCGATTGAGAACTCAACGATCTGTGAGGTTCCCGGATTCTTTAATGTTGCGTACAGTTTATTTCCACCCGGAGAAATTTCCAAACCATACACCTGGCCTGTTGTGCTATTCAAATTGGCCGTGCGGAAGTTCGTGACCACACCTGTTGAATCGATGAAGTCAAAAAGCTCTACCACGTTGGACGTTCCGGGAGTGGATAATGCTACTGCGAGAATGTTTCGGGCGCCAAGTTCCATGTAACCTTGTCCTTGTTCCGCGATAGCTGATGAATGATCAGATCCGGCTGCAGAGATTATGGGGTTTCCGATTCCCTGCGCAGAAATCGGATAGGCGCGAAATGAATTGTTGCCATACTCGTGAGCGATCAGCCAGTTGTCGTTACCCGTAATACGCTCTGTGCTACGGGCAAAGAGGAGTTGGTTATATTCTACAACGGCACCCTGACCATTGTTTTCTTTTCTGTCAAAAAGAGAATAGCGTAGTTCATACGTTCCACTGCCATGAATTTCCTGCGTAGTGAAAATATAGAACAGTGTTTCATCATTCGGCACTGGCATAATCAACACCGATTGTGATGACGTATTTTGTCCGCCAAGGCCCGGAGGATTTGGTGCTGGCGTGATATCGACAAACTGCGTAGGGTCAAGAGGATCGCGAATGAAAATGCTTTGTCCATCGGTTGAGAAGATAACCTGGCCGTTGCGGTCACTGATCACAGATGTTCCTTCGGGAGTGTTTAGAGGTCCGCGTACTGCAACTGCGGGATCATCTGGCAGGCCGTTGAAATCAATTCCTGCATTCTGACCAAAGTGCCAGATATTTGCCCGTTGGTCGAGCGAGTCGTACTCTTTGACGTTGACACCCGCGTAGGCCGAGCACGCCCCCACCGTGGCTACGAGATAATAATATCCGGCTGAATCTGGCCGCAGGGTTGCAGTGTTTTGCCCTGGCAACAATCCGCCAGGACCGAACCATTGAAACGTTGGAGATCCACCTTGCACCTGCGCTTCGATCTGCATGTCATCGCTTGTATCCGTTGGACATGTGATTCCTGTCTCAGTAGTTTTGCCGTTGTTGACGGGTAGTTCGCATGCACAGGCGGTTGTGTCTTGTACTACGGAAATCTGAACATCGAATTGCTGAATGTTGAGCACTTGTGTGGCAACTGCGCTGTCTCCCTTCAGGTATGCAGCAACGCGTACAGTGTATGCCCCACCTGCATCATACGTGTGAACCGGGCTCCAGGCTGTAGCACCGTTCCCATCCCCAAAATCCCAGCGTAAGCTGTCCGCGGCAGGCGTAACAGTAGGGTAGAATGAGACCGGGGCGTTTGCGCATGTTCCCTCCGTTGTGAACGTGACATTGAGTAAGACAGAATCACGCGGAGCGAACGATGGAAATTGAAGTCCATCGAAGTCGGGATTTCCTGTAAAAGCAATCGGAGTATAGGTGACAGCCGCGGCAACGGTGTCGCTATTGGTGATTTTGCCGAGCTGGAACACTCCTGAATTCTGTTCGTACAAATGGTAGATCGCACTGTCAGGTGCCATTTGCAATCCATAGCTTCGGATGAGATTGTTCGGCTGTGGCAGAACTGAAGTAATCGTATTCAGCTGATTATTTACATCATACTGAACAACATCTGCCTGAATGCCAGGCTCGCCATGCCGTGAGATATAAAGGAAGTCACCGGAGTTGCTCCATTCTGTATCATAGATCGCCTGGGCGATGGTTGACTGTACACCGGAGTTGAGTACGCGTTGACCAAAAGAAAGTACACCGGTTGAATTATTGAAGTTTAAGATTTCAATATCGCGTGTTGCTTCCTGCGGAGATACTGCAATGCGGCCCGAACCCGGGTGATAGGAAAAGTTTGCTGCGACCTCAATCAGTCCGAGACCGGCAGAGATTGTGGATACGGGTGGATTCGCTGCCGTGAAGAGTGTCACTGTATAATTAGGTGCACCATTTTCATGAGTAATCAACCAAAAATCTTCACGGTTTGCATGCGGAACGGTGATCATCGCTTCAGAGCGCGTAGTGAGCCCAGCAACTGCGGTGTTCGTTGGGCTTGTGCCTGCACCTAATGCAGGTGACGGGAACAGCGCATTGCCGAGTGCGTTCATATCGATTTCGCGGACAGAAATGGTCCCTCCCGTGGTATTGTTTGCATCGTTTACAAACACAAAATATCGCTTGCCTGGTCCGGGAGCTTTCGCGATTGCTACGGGTTGATTTCCGGAAATGTTCGCACCCAAAGCGCTGCCATTAGGCATTAGGTTGTGGGTGGCGTCATAGATCTGTGATCCATCCGTGTAGAACAAGAGATTTCCATTCACCGGATCAGACGCGACTGCACTTCCACCGGTTCCAAACGGTGTCCGCTGATTGTTGACAAGCGTTGCAGAATTATCCGATCGGTTGAACCGTATACCGGATGCGCTGTTTCCAAAATACCAGTTATGTCCCTGATATTGTTGGGAAAAAGCGTTCTTCGCCTGGATCAGGATGAAAAGTAACAGGAGTGGGATGATAAAAGCAGATTGACTCTTTCGCATGGCGATTCTCTTCACAGGTAACAACTTACGATCAAAGGTTCAAGGGATCAATTCTAAAACGCTCAACTTACTCTAAAGTATACAATTTGGCCTAAAAATACCGTTATAAAGTGCAAGGATAAGGTTTTTCCCGGTGGTGTTCCGGACGGGCATAACGTTTATATAAAACATTACGCTTTCAAAAATTTCCTATATACCTTTAATTTGCCTTGATTACATTTTTTAACTGTTAGTAATGCACAGACATTCAGGTCCGAAGTCATTTTTACCCCATTTGGTTTCTGTAAAAGGACGGGCCATCAGCATCCTGTCTATCATTTTGGTATTGATGCTCGGCCCATCGCTCCGGGTAACTGCCCAGGATCCACAGTTCTCCCAATTTTATGCCGCACCGCTTTACCTGAATCCTGCGTTTGCGGGATCTACAAATCAGGCTCGTGTCGGAATCAACTACCGCAATCAATGGCCTGCCATCGATGCAAACTTCACTACGATGTCTGCTTTTTTCGATTACTTCATTGAAGACAAGAAAAGCGGAGTTGGGGTATTGCTTACACGCGATCAGGAAGGACTTGCGGGCTTGCGCTCATTAAGTCTGGCACTTCAGTATTCCTACGACCTCCAGATTACCGAAAATTTAGGTTTCCGGCCTGGCTTGCAGGTCGGTGTCTTCAACCGTGACGTGAACTTCAGCAGGCTGACTTTTGGCGATCAGTTTGATCCTGCTACGGGAGCGTTTATTGATCAACCTACGGCAGAGACATTCAACACAAACTTTTCCAAAACATTCTTCGATATCTCTGCCGGAGGACTACTGTTCACAAAAGTGGCATGGCTTGGTGTGGCAGCAAACCATCTTAACAGGCCCAATCAATCGATCATCGATGAGACCTCCCAGCTCCCGATGAAGCTATCGGTGCATGGTGGTTTCAAGTACTTCATGAGGCCTGGTGTTGTCGGCTCAGGTGTTTATTCCCGCAATGCCGAAAGAAGCATTGCGCCTGCCTTCCAGTTCAGACATCAGGGCAACTTCGATCAGCTCGACCTTGGCGTTTACTTTACGTTTGAGCCACTCATTCTTGGAACGTGGTATCGCGGAGTTCCATTCAAATCTGTGAACGGCTTCGTTAACAATGAATCGATCGTTCTTCTTCTCGGCTTCACCAAGCTTGGCGCCAAAGACGCGATCAACATCGGCTACAGCTTCGACTACACCATCTCCAAACTTGGCCCCGGCAGCGGAGGCGCTCACGAGTTCAGCCTCGTCTACACCTGGCCCATGAGAAACCCAAGGAAGCCACCTGCGGATAAACTCGTTATTCCTTGTCCGGACTTTTAGGGCCTTCATTGATGATTTCGTCTTCGAAGTACTAAGGCATTAGGCATTGGGCATTAGGAAATGCAGGTGTATGCTTACAGGGTTGGAACCAGTCTTCTTTGACGATTTCGTCTTCGAATTACCAAGGCATTAGGCATTGGGCATTAGGCATTAGGAAATGCAGGAGCTTTCTTCATAGCAGTCCTACGTTGAGAGTTTTCAAGTGACGAAAATCTCAACGAAGATTGATTCGTTTTGAACTACTTAGCTGCAGTTATTGAACTGTTGCTTTTTCTTCATCCACCAAGGCAAAATGGTCAGATCAACACTGCACCACTAATGCCTAATTCCGAATGCCTAATGCCTCGCTCATCGACACATTCAATCAAAGTCGTACGAGTTCATTCACCGTCACACTCAGTTCGTCAGCGATTTGACTCCCGAACACAAGTTAGTTTGGGAAACTTTTTTTGAAGTTTCTTCGTAAATGTTTGCGTTTGTAAAAACTTTATCGTTTAATTTTGCATTAATGAAAAAAACAAACAGAATGACTTTTCTCTAACGTTAACGAAAACAGTTAAAAGAAATTGAAAACATTGTTCACCCATATGTCAGCAGCTACGGCTGCTCAACCCACCAAAAGAACGCTTAAGTTCTCTGTCATCGCCTCCCTGGTGAACTGGCGACCACGACCCGCACGCTTCGCGCGTATTTGATACAACCTCCAACATCCTGTTGAAAACAGCGTGATGTCAAGGACATCAGCGCTTGTGCCATTTGGCAAGTTTTTTTTATTACAACCACTTTACTTGAAAAATCAAATTGAACATACACGGCATTATTGTCAGACTGGCTACGTCTGACGACAAACATTACGCTGAGACCATCACTACTGAGATGGAGAACTCAGCCAAAGCGCGCGGCACAGGAATCGCCAAGCGCTCGCCCGACTACATCGTAAGAAAGATGGAGGAAGGCAAAGCTGTGATCGCTGTCACGCAAGACGGCACATGGGTAGGCTTCTGCTACATCGAAGCATGGCAACATGATAAGTATGTCGCGAACTCCGGCCTCATTGTGTCTCCTCCATTTCGCAAGACGGGCGTTGCAACCGAAATCAAGCACAAGATCTTCGAGCTCTCCCGCAAGAAGTATCCTAACGCCAAGATTTTCGGCTTGACCACCGGCCTTGCTGTGATGAAGATTAACTCAGATCTCGGTTACGAGCCTGTTACCTATTCGGAACTCACCACGGACGAGGAATTCTGGAAAGGTTGCCAGAGCTGCGTGAACTATGAAATCCTCAAGAGCAAGGATCGCAAGAACTGTATGTGTACTGCCATGCTGTTCGATCCGGTGGAGGCGGCTGCTAAACTGAATATGCCACTGCCTCCGATCAAGGCTGGCGCTACCGTAAACCAGGAGGGCGAGTTGGTTCATCATCATCACTATCAGCGTGGCTTCAAAGGCAACTTGCGCTTGTTCGAACGATGGGTTCGCTTCAAGCAGTTTGTGCTCCTGAAGGCTTTCGGAAAGAAAGATGATAACCAGACCGATGGTTCTGAGCGCAAGAAGTCGATTTTGAGCTTCTTCTTTTTCTGGTAATTCCGGTCAACGATTGTTTAATTTTACAAGCAGGAGGCTGCTTCCATTAGTTATTTAGTTAAATGAAGAAAAAAGTTGTTTTGGCATTCAGCGGTGGCTTGGACACAAGCTATTGCGTTAAGTACCTCAGCGAAGAAAAAGGCTACGAGGTTCACACCATCACCGTCAACACCGGTGGGTTCGACAAAGAGGAAATCAAGTCGATTGAAGATCGCGCCAAGAGCCTCGGTGTGGCTTCTCACAAAACCGTTGATGAGACGAAGAACTATTACGACAAGGTAATTCGTTTCCTGGTGTATGGCAATGTTCTGAAAAACAACACGTACCCGTTGAGCGTAAGCGCTGAGCGTATGTCTCAGGCGTTGGCAACCGCTAACTATGCAAAGCAACTGGGTGCCTCGGCAGTCGCACACGGAAGCACGGGTGCTGGCAATGACCAGGTTCGCTTCGATATGATCCTGAACATTCTTGTTCCGGGAATTGAAATCATCACACCGATTCGCGACCTGAAACTTTCGCGCGAAGAAGAAATTGCTTTCCTCAAGTCGAAAGGGGTTCAGATGAACTTCGACAAGGCGATGTATTCCATCAATAAAGGGATATGGGGAACATCTGTCGGAGGAAAAGAGACGCTGAAGTCGCTGGGTATGCTGCCGGAAGAGGCGTGGCCAACACAGGTCACCAAGAATGGCTCCGAAACCGTAAAACTGAAATTTGAAAAAGGCGAGTTGACGTACGTCAACGATAAAAAGTTCGGTCACCCGACTGAAGCGATACAACATTTACAAACCATCGCTGGACCTTACGGGATTGGGCGAGATATCCACGTGGGCGATACGATCATCGGGATCAAAGGACGTGTCGGTTTCGAAGCCGCAGCACCGATGCTCGTGATCAAAGGTCACCACGCGCTGGAGAAGCATGTGCTCACGAAATGGCAGCTAAGCTGGAAAGATCAGCTTGCGCAGTTCTACGGCAACTGGCTGCACGAAGGCCAGTACCTCGATCCGGTCATGCGTGACATGGAGGCATTTCTTATCAGTTCACAGCAGAATGTGACGGGCGAAGTTCACATTCAGTTGATGCCATATCGTTTCCAGGTTTTGGGAATCGAGTCACCGTACGATCTGATGTCATCGAAGTTTGGAAAGTATGGAGAGATGAACCTTGGCTGGTCAGGCGATGACGTGAAGGGGTTCTCGAAGATTTTCGGAAATCAGACAATGATTTATAATCAGGTGAAGGGGGAAGTGGAGAAGAAGTAGCTACGAGCTTTCCCGCGAGGCGCGGGATCTGCGACAAGCTCCGAGCCGTGTAGCGTGTTATTTAATAGTTAGTTGAGAATGAAAATTAAGGCAGGAATTATTGGGGGAGCGGGATATACGGGTGGGGAGACCATTCGTCTGTTGCTGAACCATCCTTCAGTTGAGTTATCGTTTGTTCATAGCCGGAGCAATGCAGGGAATCCGTTGCATACTGCACATCCGGATCTGATTGGGGAAACTTCGCTGTTGTTTTCCGATTCCATCGGTAAGGCAGATGTGATCTTCCTTTGCCTGGGCCATGGTGAAAGCAAAAAGTTCTTGCAGGAGAATAAAATCGATGCTTCGGTAAAGGTGATTGATCTCAGTCACGACTTTCGTTTAGGCGACTCAGTTGAAGGAAGAACTTTTGTATACGGGCTTCCTGAATTGAATAAAGAGAAGATTGCGAAAGCCAATAACATCGCGAATCCGGGTTGCTTTGCTACAGCGATCGAGCTGGGATTACTTCCACTTGCAAAAGCCGGGGCACTCAAGGAAGTTTTTACGACTGGTATCACCGGCTCAACCGGGGCGGGTCAAAAACTCCAGGACACCACACACTTCACCTGGAGAGCGAACAATATTTCCGCATACAAAACACTAACGCATCAACACCTGAAGGAAATCAACCAGTCGCTGAAACAACTTCAGCCATCGTTTGGCGGTGCATTGCATTTCGTCCCGTGGCGAGGCGACTTCACCCGAGGCATTTTCGTCAGCTCTATTATAACAACCGACAAATCCCTTGACGAGTTGAAAAAACTGTATAAGGATTTTTATAAAGATTCAGCATTCACATTTGTTTCCGATGATACTGTCGATCTGAAGCAAGTTGTCAACAGCAACAAGTGTGTGATCGGCCTAGAAAAGGAAGGTGACAAAGTTGTTGTGCATTCTGCAATCGATAATTTATTGAAAGGGGCATCAGGGCAAGCGGTGCAGAATATGAATTTGATGTTTGGGCTTGACGAACGCGAGGGGTTAAGGCTTAAGAGCATAGTGTTTTAATCACCTCACCCCCGACCCCTGTCCTAAAGGAGAGGGGAGGAATGGCAGTGCACCATTCATATCGGGGCCATTCCCTTCTCCTTCAGGAGAAGGGTTAGGGATGAGGTGAATGGACAAAGTGAAAAATATGTTGACGACAACGACACCATGAAACTATTTGACGTATACCCACTCTTTGACATCACGCCTGTAAAAGCTCAGGGCTCTTGGCTTTGGGATTCGAAAGGTGAAAAATACCTGGATCTGTATGGAGGTCACGCGGTGATCTGCATCGG
Source organism: Chryseosolibacter sp. (assembly GCA_036402115.1). Classification (GTDB taxonomy): domain Bacteria; phylum Bacteroidota; class Bacteroidia; order Cytophagales; family Cyclobacteriaceae; genus Chryseosolibacter. The sequence goes on along the minus strand of DASWTM010000318.1, from coordinate 11,824 downwards.
ACACTCCCATCCGCATTATGTTTCTCGCCTCACGGAACAGCTTAACAAGATTGCTTTCTATTCGAACAGCGTTCAGAACGATCTGCAGGTGGAGTTTGCCGATAAGCTGGGGAAAATTTCAGGCTATCCGGATTATCAATTGTTCCTTTGTAACTCCGGTGCAGAGGCGAACGAAAATGCATTGAAGCTGGCTTCATTTGTCACCGGGCGCAAAAAAGTTATAGCGTTTAAAAAAGCTTTTCACGGTCGTACATCAGGCGCGGTTGCTGCGACAGACAATCCAAAAATCGTAGCGCCATTCAATGCGAATCATGATATCGTTTTTGTGCCGTTGAATGATGAGCAGGCACTGTCGCAAGCACTCACGAAAGATGTTGCCGCGGTGATCATCGAAGGTATCCAGGGGGTTGGGGGCATTCAGGTTCCGGAGGATTCGTTCCTTCAGTTTTTAACTAAGAAGTGTACGGAGAATGGCTCGTTGCTTATTCTCGATGAGATTCAATCCGGCTACGGCAGGACTGGAAAATTCTTCGCGCATCAGTATGCGGGTATCAAGCCACATCTGATCACAACAGCAAAAGGCATGGGCAACGGTTTTCCAATTGGCGGGTTGTTTATTCACCCTGATATCAAGCCGTGGAGCGGAATGCTTGGAACAACATTCGGTGGAAATTACCTCGCTTCCATTGCAGGACTTGCTGTCTTGGAAGTGTTGGAAAAAGAAGATCTTGTGCGCAATGCCGATGCTATTGGAAATTACCTAATGGACGGACTGAAGCAGCTTTCGAAAATAACAGGGTTGCGAGGTCGCGGATTGATGATCGGAATCGATCTTCCTGAATCATTGAAGAACGTTCGGAATGATTTGTTGCATAAGCATCATATCTTTACAGGCGAAGCCAAACCAAACACCATCAGGTTGCTTCCTTCTCTTGCCATGAAGAAAGAGGAGGCCGACATTTTTCTTTCAGCCTTGAAACAAGAATTGTAATGAAGAACTTTATCTCCGTCCACGATACCAACGATATTAATGCTTTAGTGCAGAAGGCGCTTGCGTATAAGTCAGATCCGTTCCGTGATCGTGGACTTGGCGCAAACAAGCGCATCGGACTGATCTTCCTGAATCCAAGTATGCGTACCCGACTCAGTACACAAATCGCTGCAGCTAACCTGGGTATGGAAGCCATTGTGTTTAATGTTGGGCAGGAGGGCTGGGCTTTTGAATTCGAGGATGAAGCGATCATGAGCGGTACAACCGTGGAGCACGTGAAAGATGCCGCACCGATCCTTGGAAAATATTTTGACATCCTTGGCATTCGTACTTTTCCGTCTTTGAAGAACAAAGAGGAAGATTACAGCGAACTCTATATTAAACAATTCATCAAGTATGCCGGGATTCCGGTGGTGAGCCTCGAAAGTGCGACACTGCATCCGCTGCAGAGCCTTACCGATATTATCACCATAACCGAAACGTTTAAAGAAAAACGCAGACCAAAAATTGTATTGACATGGGCGCCACACGTAAAAGCTTTGCCGCAGTGTGTTGCAAATAGTTTTTCACAGTGGGTGACCGCGTGGGGTCATGCCGATTTCGTCATCACGCATCCGGAAGACTATGAACTTGACAGCGCATTTACAAAAGGTGCTGCGATTACGCACGATCAGGATTATGCGTTGAAGGATGCTGATTTTGTCTATGTGAAAAACTGGAGCACGTATAATGATTACGGAAGGATCTACAACAACGATCCGGAGTGGATGCTCAACACCGAAAAACTAAACCTCACCAATCACGCAAAAGTAATGCACTGCCTTCCGGTGAGAAGAAACGTGGAACTCAGTGACGAAGTGCTTGACGGTTTCAGCAGTATTGTAACACAGCAGGCATCGAACCGCGTTTGGGCAGCACAGGCGGTCATCAGTGAGTTGCTTGCTAATGTAAAGAAATAGTTCGCTTTCATATGAATAAGCTTTTTATAATCAAGATTGGTGGAAACGTTCTGGATCATCCGGATGCTCTTTCAAAGTTTTTGAAAGATTTTGCATCGATCAAAGAGCCTAAGATTTTGATTCATGGTGGAGGAAAGATTGCCACGAAGATCGGAAATGAACTGGGCATCGAATCCAACTATATTAATGGAAGGAGAATCACCGATGGACCTACGTTAGACCTTGTCACCATGGTGTATGGCGGACTCGTGAATAAGCAAATAGTGGCTACGTTGCAAACGATGGGTTGCAATGCGCTGGGGGTCACGGGTGCAGACGGCAACATGATCAGGGCTGTGAAACGTCCAGTGAAGGATATTGATTATGGTTATGTAGGCGATATCAAAGCTGACAGCGTGAATACATCGTTGCTCTATTTTCTGTTGAAACAGAATACGGTACCTGTGTTTGCCCCACTCACACATGCTGATGGAAAAATGCTGAACACGAATGCTGATACGATTGCTTCGGTGCTTGCGGTTGCCATGAGCAAACATTTTGATGTGCGACTGATTTTCTGCTTTGAGAAGAAGGGTGTTCTGAAAGATGTGAATGATCTCAACTCTGTGATCAATCATCTCCCAAAGAAATTGTATGAGGAACTCTTGGGAAAGAAAGTGTTTGTGGAAGGTATTCTTCCAAAACTTGAAAACGCCTATGCAGCCATTGGTGCTGGCGTCAAAGAAGTTTTGATAGGAGAGGCGGGTGACCTGGTAAAAAACACCGGGCAGGAAACTGAGGGGACATTGATCACTTTATAAACAACAACATGTGGAAAAGCAATTAGATGAAATAGCGATCAATCTCCTTCAACAGCTAATTGCCATTCCTTCATTTTCCCGCGAGGAGGATAAAACTGCTGATCTGCTTCAGGAATTTTTTAAACAACAGAACATTCCTGTCGAACGAAAGGGAAACAATGTCTGGGCGCGCAACCTTTACTTTGACAGATCGCTCCCCACGATTCTTTTAAACTCACACCACGACACGGTTAAACCAAATCCGGGTTACACGCGAGATCCGTTTTCTCCAGCTATTGAGGATGGAAAACTCTTTGGATTGGGCAGCAATGACGCGGGCGGACCATTGGTCTCACTCATCGCAACATTTATCCATTTCTATTTTCAGAAAAATCTCAAATACAATTTTGTTCTGGCAGCTACGGCTGAGGAAGAGATCTCCGGCACGGGTGGCATTGAGAGTATCTGGGAATTATTGCCAAAAATTGACTTCGCTATCGTTGGCGAGCCGACTCTATCACAGATGGCCATTGCTGAAAAGGGATTGATGGTTCTGGATTGTATCGCCAAAGGAAAATCGGGACATGCCGCGCGTGAAGAAGGTGTCAATGCCTTGTATGAGGCGCTGCCGGATATTGATTGGATTCGTACGTACAAATTTCCAAAAGTTTCGCAGACACTCGGTGAGATCAAGATGACGGTTACGATCATCAGCGCGGGAAAACAACACAACGTTGTCCCTGCAGAATGTCACTTTACTGTTGATGTTCGCGTGACTGAACAATACCGGCTGGAAGAAATACTGGAAGTCATCAAGAGCAATGTGAAGGCACAAGTCACTCCACGTTCCCTGAGAATGCGTCCGTCCGGAATTGCGCTTGATCATCCATTGGTTTTTGCTGCAAAAGCCCTAGGCTTGCAATTGTATGGCTCACCGACAACTTCCGATCAGGCGTTGATTCCCGTGCCTTCCGTGAAAATGGGGCCGGGCGATTCCGCGCGCTCGCATAGTGCAGACGAGTTCATCTATGTTGACGAAATTGTGAAAGGCATCGATCGCTATATTGGACTTCTCAATACGGTGGTGCTGTAATACATGAAAGCAAAGTCGTACTTTAGTAAAGCAAATGAAACTCTGGCAAAAGGATAAAGCATCACTCAAGGAGGTTGAAAAATTTACGGTGGGTAAAGACCGTGAGATGGATCTTTTTCTTTCACGGTTCGATGTGCTGGGTTCACTCGCGCACATTGAAATGCTCGCGAGCATTAATCTTCTTTCAAAAGAGGAGCTGAAAATTCTTTCAAAAGAATTGAAAGCGATTTATGCTCAGATTGAACAAGGGGAGTTCACGATCGAAGAAGGTGTTGAGGATGTTCATTCCCAGGTGGAGTTCCTGCTGACAAAAAAGTTAGGAGATGTGGGTAAGAAGATTCACAGTGGCAGGTCTCGCAACGATCAGGTGTTGGTGGATATCAAACTTTTCCTGCGCGAGGAGATTTTTCAGGTTGTTCAGGAGACAAAACAATTGTTCGATCTTTTGATCGCGCAAAGCGAAAAGAATAAAGCGCATCTACTCCCTGGCTACACGCATTTTCAACTTGCCATGCCATCATCCTTCGGATTGTGGTTTGGCGCGTATGCCGAAAGCCTGGTCGATGATTTGACCACCTTGCAGGCTGCATATCGTGTGATCAATAAGAATCCACTGGGATCCGCTGCAGGATACGGTTCTTCGTTTCCCTTGAATCGAACGATGACCACCAATCTGCTGGGATTCGAGGAATTGAGTTACAACGTTGTATATGCGCAGATGGGCCGTGGAAAGACGGAGCGCATCCTGGCAAGCGCACTGTCGAATATAGCATCCACGTTGTCAAAGCTTTCGATGGATGCAGTGATGTTCCTCAACCAGAACTTCGGCTTTATTAAGTTCCCGGATGAGCTCACAACAGGTTCGAGTATCATGCCGCATAAAAAAAATCCCGATGTGTTTGAGCTTGTGCGGGCACGTTGCAATCAACTGATTGCGCTGCCGAACGACATAGCGTTGATGACCGGCAACCTTCCGTCAGGTTATCATCGGGACATGCAATTGTTAAAAGAACTGCTCTTCCCGGCCATACAGACCCTGAAAGACTGTATCAACATGATTCACCTCATGATCTCAAACATTGAAGTACACCGGGATATCCTGAAAGATGAAAAATACAAATTTCTGTTTAGTGTTGAGGAAGTGAACAAGCTGGTGCTGAGTGGAATGCCATTCCGAGATGCTTATAAAAAAGTCGGGCTCGATATCGAGAATGGAGCCTATGCGCCTGGAACCGAAGTCAACCATACCCACGAAGGCAGTATCGGAAACCTGATGAACGCTTCCATTCAGAAGAGTATGGAGTCCATCATTGCCGGTTTTGACTTTCCATCGTATCAAGCTGCAGTTAAGAAATTACTCGCCTGAATTATAGCTGTCTGCTCGTTACAAACGTTTGCAAAATGGGGTTGGTGTAGAATCGCTTCCTCACATCGCTTCTATTTCCTGAATTATTTACTGCAACGATCTTTTGGCATTCGTTTTTAAAATATGCGGTAAGGAATTATGTCTGAAGGTAAAAACGAAAGGAGTACTATGAATTTGAGTAACAATATTGATCGCAAGCCGGTAACTCGAGTAAGAGAATATCCAGAGCTGCAGGTCGGATTTCCGGAGCGTAACGAGATTCCAGATCCGGTAGGAGATATGGAGCGCGTGCATGTCGATCTGGAGACGTTGAATATCTCCAGAAAAAGTGCCGTAGAGTTTACACGCGAAATCACAGGACAAGTTACAGCCGAACAAAAACGGGCTTTTTAAGTCCTGCTGTAAAATAGGAAACGTCTGCTTGATTCGGTTCAGGCAGACGTTTTTTTTTTGATGTGTTCGCTGACGCTCACGGGAATGCATATCACCGCAGAGCCGCAGAGAGCGCGCAGGAGCGCAAAGATCTTTTTTTTAATACATCTATTTGGTCACGTTGAAGCGCCAGGTGCGTCCGTTTTTGTTGGTGATGGTTACGGTGTTGTCGCATTCACCGTTGCCGTAGTCGACAGTGATTTCGCGTTGGCCGTGTTTGATTAATTTTTTTCCGGACACGGGAATAAAGACATCTTCACAGGCTCTCTCATACACAAGTGGCTCCAGGATTTCAATAAAGTAGCCGCGTCCGTTTCTGTTGTTGCCTTCAGCTGTACCATAGATGATCAGGCGTTTTAAAATTGAATTGTTGTCACGCTCGAGTTCGCGTCTTTTGTGAACGGTTCTCCTTGCAACCGCACCGTCAGGGAAGGTCAGGGTTGTATTTTCCATTGTGATCTCGAACGCCTGCACTGCATCGGATTCGGAGACATTGCGAACAACTCTGGATCCTGCGAGTACAACATCGTTGATCGAATAACTTTCGCTGGTGATTGTCCACTGCGACCCGCTGACATTCCAACGCCCACTGTAAACGATGACGAGCTTTCCTTTGCGGACATTCCCCCGTTCACCTGTGCAGCCCGTGCCGTAGTCGATCGTAATCGTTCCGGAACTCTCATCACCGACACGCGTCACAACTGCGCACTGCAGACGCTGTTCGGTGTCTTTCAGTTTTCCTCCGCTTACATCCGTTGAGCTTATTGCGCTTAACGTAAGTTCCTCGGTGTCATCATTGTAATAGTCTTCCTGTACTTCTGCCTGGGTGAGCGAATTGTCTTCCGGATCACCATTATTCTCAAGTTCATCGGAACATGAAAAACCGAGGGCAAAAACAACAAACAGGATTGCTGTTGTTTTTAAAGCGTTTACACGTTTGCTGATTGTGGCACTTGCATTCATAGCTTGTTGTGTTAATTTCCTGCTTAGAGCACAACGGCTATTGAAGGTTTAATGAAAAGTGAAAGAATTTTTAAGTGCAAGTGAATGGACGAGGCGAGAAAACATCCTTTGACTGCAGTTGAAGCGAAAGGTTTAATGTCTTGTAAAACTTATTTTGAATTCTTTCCGAGATTGTCCGCGATAATGTTTTCGGTCAGGTCAACGCGGGCGAATGCATGATCCATTTTTGTTCGGTCGAATTCTTTCTCGTTGTTGGCCAGCCACACAGTTGCAACGCCATTTCCAATAAAGTTTGTGATGGCGCGTGCTTCCGACATGAATCGGTCCACTCCGAGAAGAAGAGCCAGGCCTTCAACCGGAATAATTTTCACGGCAGAGAGGGTGGATGCCAGCACCACAAATCCGCTACCGGTCACACCTGCCGCGCCTTTTGATGTGACGAACAGGATGCCGATGATCGACAACATTTGCTCCCACGTCAGCTCGATGCCGAAAGCCTGTGCGAGGAAGATGACCGCCATCGACAAATAGATGGTCGTTCCATCGAGGTTGAACGAATACCCTGCCGGAACGACAAGGCCTACCACAGGTTTGCTGCAACCCATGCGCTCGAGTTTTTCCATTAATGAAGGTAGTCCCGCCTCCGAGCTTGATGTTCCGAGGACGACCAACAATTCCTCACGAATGTACTTGAGGAATTTCCAAAGGCTTACCTGGTAGGATTTTAAAATGAGCCATAGCACGACAAAAACAAATAGCGCCATCGTTGCGTAGACGGTGATCATCAGTTTGCCTAACGGCAGGAGCGTGTCGATCCCGTATTTTCCGATGGTGTAAGCCATTCCTCCAAACGCTCCAATGGGTGCAAAGAGCATCACGAAGTGCAGCGCTTTAAAAACATATTTTGAAACCACCTTGAGCAATTCAACAATGCGTTGTGAAGATTTTATCTTGCTGAGAGCAATTCCGAAAACAATGGAAAACAACAAAACCTGAATGGTAATATTGTCTTTAAGAAACTGAAGCCAGCTGAAATTATCTGCCTGTGTTTTGTATTGACCAACGTCCTGGGTAGCGGTTGAAGTTACGATGCCGTCACCCGGCCGAATAATATAGGCCACGATTATTCCAATGATCAGCGCAAGGGTTGTCACAATTTCAAAATAAAGGATCGCTTTTCCCCCTACGCGTCCCACTTTCTTAAGATTGTTCATCCCGCTTATACCGAGCAAGATCGTGAGGAAGATGATTGGGTTGATAAAAATTTTAACCACTGAAATAAAACCGGTACCCAGTGGCTGCATTTTCACTGCAGTATCAGGATAGAAATGGCCAAGCAATGCCCCGGCTGTGATGGCGGTAAGAACCCAGAACGTAAGGTTAGTAAACAGCTTCTTCATGAATTCCTTTTCAGCGGCTCAAGGAGATACACGAGGCCGTTTATTTTGATCTCGTAAAGTGTTGCCAGCAGCATCCCAAGTTTTCCCGGAGGGAATCCCTTCTTCGCAAACCATTCCAGATAACTAACGGGCAGATCGCACAACACAATCCCCTGATATTTTCCGAAAGGCATTTTCATTTTCACCAACGCGATGAGCAGCTCCGGCTGCAGGCCATTGTTCTCCATGCGGGTAAGGTATTGATTTTCCTATTAATTAGAAATTGGAGAAGGGTGATGGCGGATGGGTAATAGGTGATGGGTGATGGGGGATGGGTAATAGGTGATGGGTAATGGGTAATGGGTAATAGGTGATGGCGGATGGGTAATAGGTGATGGGTAATAGGTAATAGGTGATGGGTGATAGGTGATGGGTAATGGGTAATGGGTGATAGGTGATAGGTGATGGGTAATGGGTAATAGGTGATGGGTAATAGGTAATAGTTGTTTTCGCGGGTAGGTAACAAGTGATGCGTCACCATTATGCTTACCTATCGCCCATTACCCATTACCCATCGTCCATCCATCTTCAAACCAAGCGTAGTCCGAGAGTATCTGATGCCTAGGCAAATCGATTAATGAACGATGTGATTTGGCGTTGCTGGGATTGTAGTTGTTTGAGGTATTCGGTGATCGTCTTTGAATCGATGTAACCAATTTTCTCAACAATAATCAGATCAGTTTCAACTTCGTATGCAGAACCTAACGATATTTCCAGAAATCGCGCGAAGTCTTTGTCAGACTTGCGGCTGCAGCCTTCCGCGATATTTGATGGGATTGATACAAGTGCCTTTGTAATTTGGCTTTTCAATCCATACTTCTCTTCCGTTGGCAAACGTTTTACAAGCTCATAACCCCGCACCGCCAGTTCGATTCCCTGATTCCAAACAGTTAGTTGTCTAAAGTTTCTCATACTGATGTATTTTAGCACACTAAGTAGTGAATTGCTATAAAACACTTTGTTGTAATAAATTCAATCAATACCACATAACGCCTACACCACGCATTACCCATCGCCCATTACCCATCACCCATCACCCATCACCCATTACCCACCACCCATGCCCCATCACCCACTACCTATGCCGCCCTTCATCAAATAACCCTTGCCATTCTCTTCCCTTCCGATATTTTAGCGAATTAATTTCTCCAACCATGAAACACCTTTTTGCCCTGGCGGTCTTCTTTTCTTCATTTGTTTGCTTTTCGCAGGAACTGACGGTCGAGAAAATAATGCGTGATCCGAAGTGGATCGGTACTGCGCCATCGAATATTTCGTGGTCTGCTGATTCGCGTACGGTTTACTTTGAATGGAATCCGGTAAACGCTGCGAGCGATTCAGCCTATAAGATTCAGCTTCCGGGAACAACTCCCGTTAAGGTTGAGAAGCCTGAGCGCAGGTTGCTGCCTTCGAATGACGTTCAGTTCAGCGGCTCGCGAACAAAGGCTGTCTTTGAAAAATATGGTGATATTTTTCTAATCGATCTTTTGACCAAGAAGACGACTCAGATTACAAATACTGGTGCTTACGAGAATAACCCGTCCTTTTCTAAGGATGAAAAGAAAATTTATTTTACGACCGACCAAAACTTATTCAGCTGGGAGTTTGGCTCTGGGAAGATTACGCAACACACCGATTTCAGAAGAGGGAAGAAGACTACACCAACAGCTTTGACCGAACAGGAAAGATGGTTGCGGAATGATCAGCTCGCGATGATGCAGGTACTGAAGGAACGTGAGGAGAAGAAGAACCTGGCCGAGAAAATCCGGAAGAGTGAAAACCCCGATCGTCCAAAAGAAATTTACCTGGACGAAAAAACAGTTGATCTGGTGCGGATGTCGCCTGATGAAAAATTTGTGACGTTCCGATTGACAAAGCAGGTGAAGCCAAAAAATACAATCGTTCCGAACTATGTAACTCCATCCGGATTTACCGAGGATATCAGTGGAAGAACGAAAGTGGGTGCTGCGCTGAATACACAAGAACTTTTTATTTATGATGTAGCCGGTGATACCGTTTTTCACATTTCCACTTCGGAGCTTGAAGGAATCACCGACAAAATTACGTTTACGAATTCAAAAGAATCAAAAGACAGGAAACCTGAAGCGCGCCAGGTGACATTCACACATACAACATGGGCTGAAGATGGGTCAAGGGCAGCGGTGGTCATTCGTTCGCTCGACAATAAGGATCGGTGGATTACAATTCTCGATCCGAAAACGCGCAAGCTGAAAGTTATTCATCGACTCCATGATGACGCGTGGATCGGACCTTTCCTTGGTTGGTCGTTCGGAAGTCATAATGCGGGATGGATCGACAATCAGAATATCTGGTTTCTTTCCGAAGAGACAGGTTACTCGCATTTGTATGTCGCTGACGTAAATGCAGGAACAAAAAGAGCGCTGACGAATGGGAAGTTTGAAGTTCAGAATGTGCAGTTGTCTTCGAACAGAAAGACATTTTACATCACGACCAACGAGGTGCATCCCGGGGAGAAACATTTCTACAGGCTGCCGGTTGCTGGTGGAAAAGCAGAGCGACTTACATTAATGACGGGAGCGCATGAAGTAGAAGTTTCTCCGGATGAAAAGATGCTTGCGTTCCGGTACTCTGCGAGTACGAAGCCGTGGGAGCTGTATATCATGGAAAACAAACCGGGAGCAAAAGCAACGCAGGTAACGAATTCGCTTACGCAGGAATTCAAAGCATATCCCTGGAAGGAGCCTGAACTTGTGACGATCAAAGCGCGGGATAACCAGGACATTTATGCTCGTTTGTACAAACCTAAAAATCCGAATGGCGCGGCTGTGATCTTTGTACATGGCGCAGGATACTTGCAGAACGCGCACAAGTGGTGGAGCAGCTATTTCCGGGAATACATGTTTCATAACTTGTTAGCGGATCAGGGATACACGGTCCTTGATCTTGACTACCGCGCGAGCTCAGGTTACGGCCGCGATTGGAGAACGGGCATCTATCAGTTTATGGGTGGCAAAGATTTGACCGACAACATTGACGGGGCAAAATATCTTGTAGATCAGCACAACGTGGACGCTAAGCGCATCGGAATTTACGGAGGGTCGTATGGTGGATTCATCACCTTGATGGGATTGTTCACTACGCCTGATGTATTTGCCGCAGGTGCTGCGTTACGGCCTGTAACCGACTGGGCACATTACAACCACGGCTACACTGCGAACATTCTCAATACTCCGGTGATGGACAGCCTCGCGTACGCCAAGAGTTCACCCATCTATTATGCAGAAGGATTAAAAGGTGCATTATTGATCTGTCACGGTATGGTTGACGTGAATGTTCATTTCCAGGATGTCGTCCGGCTTCAGCAGCGCCTGATCGAGTTAGGAAAAGACAATTGGGAAGTTGCCGCGTATCCGATGGAAGATCACGCGTTCGTTGAGCCGAGCAGTTGGACGGATGAATATAAACGCATATTGAAACTGTTCAATACTAATCTTCTTCCGAAGAAGTAGTGAAGGCATTTCTTAACTGAGTGATGCTATACCAAGCATCACTCTACTTATACCCTGGAACATTCAAGCCAAGAATAATATCGCGTTTGGCAACCTGCATGCCATTCTTGTCTTTCGTTACTTTGACGATTCCTTTTCCGCCTCGCCCACGCTGGCTGTTTTTTTCATGAGCTGAAAGAATCGGATCATCTTCAAAAAGATATTCGTCTATCCAGTAGGCGGCATAGCCTGGCTCTTTAATGGTTGGGTGAATGTGTTCAGGATTTTGCCTTCCCGGGTAGGCTCCGGGCCTCAGCGTATAGAATGCATAT
>DASWTM010000317.1:0-3470 GCA_036402115.1 Chryseosolibacter sp. | reverse complement strand
GACTCATCGTTTTGAAAGTATTTGGTTGACTCGTTGTTGAGATGATTGGTACTCAATACGATCGAAGTAGTCGCATTCGAGCGAAAGTGTTCATACTTTACTCCGGTGGTGTAATTCCATTGCTTGGAAACGGGAATGATGTTGAGGATATACTGCGCTTCTTCGCGATCAGCTTCGGTCTCCGCTTTAGCGGGCGCATCTCTGTTCAGCGAGAAGTCATCGATAGCGCCAATGCTCAGGAAAGTCAGCTTGTCCTTCGGTGAAAGATTTACTTTGTATTTAAACTGCACATCGTTGTAGACTGGCAGAAACGGAAGATTGAAAAGACTGAAAAGAAATTTGAGATACGATCTTCGCGCAGATAAGACTAAAGTCGATTTTTCAGAAACAGGCCCTTCGAATGTCAATCCCAAATCGGTCGCACCCACGATTCCATTTGCTGTCCATTTATCGTCACGTCCGTCTTTAAGTTGGAAATCGAAGACCGAGCTAAGCGTGTTTCCGCGGTTCGCTGGAAACGCTCCTGAATAGAAATTAACTTCTTTCAACAAATCGACATTAATAATCCCAACCGGGCCACCTGACGATCCTTGCGTTTGAAAATGATTGATCACTGGAATCTGAATCCCATCGAGATAAAATGTGTTCTCGCTCGGGGCACCACCACGAATAATGATGTCGTTTCGAAACGATGGCGGGGAAGATACACCTGGCAATGAACGAACAACTTTTGAGATATCGCGGTTTCCTCCTGGTGTACGTTTGATTTCTGTTGTTCCTATAGTTCGCAGCGAAAGTGGTGACTCATCCGTCTTAAAGAATGTATTCGATGCATTGATCTCAACGGCCTCAAGTTCCTGACTTTCTTCTTCGAGGGCGAAGTCTACAATGGCTGGTCGTGCATTTGTTACCTGCACTTCGAAAGTCACAAGCTTTTTAAAACCGATGTAAGATGCCTCAACATTGTACTGTCCTGGCTTAAGTCCCGTTATTACATAAGCGCCATTCTCATCACAGGCAGCACCGAACTGCGTTCCCTGAATTAAAACGTTAGCGAAGCTTACAGGCTCTCCGTTTACTTTATTCGTAACCTTTCCACGTATCTCGCCAGTTTGGGCAAAAGCGATGGTGGAAACACATACGCAAATGATTAGAAGCAAAAATGGAAGACGGAAGAGCCGAGAGGAATGTGACATTAGTTTCGTATTGACAACCTGCTTAACAAAAGCGGCTTGTGATTGTTGGCGTAAAAATGAGATTTTTTTCGCGAAGGCTTTACTCTTATAAAATATTACCTTTGTCCCATGTTATTGTACAACGTCACGGTCGGTATTGACAAAGAGATTGAAAAAGAATGGCTGCAATACATGCAGGAGAAACACATACCGGGTGTGCTGAAGACCGGCATGTTTGTCTCGAATAAGATCTATAAGGTGCTTCACGATCAGGAAGATGGAACCGTGTCGTATTCCGTTCAGTATTTTGCAAAATCCATCGATCACCTCAACCAGTACCTGGAAGTGTTTGCCCCCGTGCTGATAGAAGAACACAAGCAGAAATTCGCCAACAGGCACGTGACGTTTATGACGTTGTTGGAGGAGGTCGGTTAATGGCAATGGCATTTGGCCATGGCTATAGCCAAAAAGCCAGAGCCGTTCCCTCCGAAGCATTTAGCCATAGCCATAGCCAACAGCCATAGCCTCTCCCTAGTTTGATTGATTTATTTCCTAAGAATGTCCTTTATCTGCGCTGCCTCCAACGTGCAGTTCGTCCACTCATCATCCAGCTTTGCTCCGTACTTTTTGTAGAAGTTGATCGCAGGTTCATTCCACTCCAGTACCTGCCACATCATGCCGCTGCAATTTTCATCAAGCGCTTTTTGCATTGTACGATCGAAAAGAAGTTTCCCTGCTCCCTTTCCGCGTTCGCTTTCTGTTACAATGATGTCTTCGAGATAAAGCCGTTTTCCTTTCCACGTAGAGTATCGCCAGTAGTAGAGCGATAGCCCGATGATCGTACCATTGCGTTCAGCCACATAGAATCCGAAGATTGGATTTTTTCCAAATCCATCCTCCTCCATCTTTTCAACGGTGTTGATCACTTCATGAGGCGCACGCTCGTATAACGCTAGCTCCTTAATAAGCTCAAGCGCACGTGGCAGATCTCCTTTTTTTCCTTCCCGAATCTTTATTTCCATAATCGCTGATGATTCTCAATATTTCTCAGATTTCGAAACTGTACACGTGCTCGTAGCTTGCAGCTTGTAGCTCGCTTCTTACATGTCATCCTTCGCAATTGGAGGCACATAATTCATATTATACCACGCGAACGCAAATTTATCTACCGACTCCTCAATCACTTTCGCTGTTGGTTTTCCTGCACCGTGTCCTGCCTTCGTCTCGATCCGGATCATCACAGGATTATTTCCCTTGTACTTTTCCTGCAACGTAGCCGCAAACTTGAATGAGTGGGCGGGAACAACACGATCATCGTGATCGGCAGTTGTCACCATCGTTGCCGGATAGTCAACACCTTCCTTGATGTTGTGAAGCGGTGAATACTTCATAAGGTTTTTGAAATGCTCTGGATCATTTACCGAACCATACTCCGTTGCCCATGCCCATCCGATGGTGAATTTTTCATAGCGAAGCATATCCATTACACCAACGGCAGGCAACGCTACTTTAAAGAGATCAGGACGCTGTGTCATCGCAGCACCGACCAGTAGACCACCGTTAGAGCCACCCGCAATCGCGAGACGACCGGGTGAAGTATATTTCTCCTTGATCAGGTATTCAGCTGCCGCGATGAAATCATCAAATACATTTTGCTTGTTGAGAAGCATCCCTGCCTTATGCCACTTCTCACCGTACTCACCACCACCACGAATTGAAGGTTGAGCAAAGATCCCTCCGTTCTCGAGCCAGACCAGTTGTGAAATACTGAAGCCTGGCGTCATCGAAATGTCGAAACCACCGTAGCTGTACAGATAGGTTGGATTGTTTCCATTGAGCCCGATGCCTTTCTTATGCACAATGAACATCGGGACTTTTGTTCCGTCTTTGCTTGCATAGAAGACTTGTTTCGTTTCAAAATCCTCCGGCTTGAATTCGATCTCCGGTTTCTTATAAACTTCGGATGTATTTTTAACTACATCATAGCGATACACCGTAGAAGGGAATGTAAAAGAGGTGAAGGTATAAAAGCATTCGGTATCTTTCTTCCTTCCGCTGAACGCCACAGAGCCGATACCTGGAAGTTTTACTTCACCGAGCTTCTTTCCTTTCAGATCATAAATGAAAATTTTGTCGCTTGCGTCAACGAGGTATTCCACGAACAATTTACCTCCGATCACAGAAGCGTTCTCAATCCTGCTTTCAGTTTCAGCAACTACATCAACCCACTGTTCAGGTTTCGCCTTGTCTAATGTAGTTTTCACAATGCGTTTGTTCGGTGAATTTAAATTGGTA
>DASWTM010000316.1:0-15875 GCA_036402115.1 Chryseosolibacter sp. | reverse complement strand
CACGGAAAATAGCGATCGATGAGATTTCATTTTTATCAAGTACGGGATTCACGGCATAAATTTTTTTCTACCTGCTTCGAAAGTGTTCCAAATGAAAATTTCGGTAGTCATTCCTACATTCAAGCGCCCACAGCTTTTGCTCCGATGTGTCGATGCGTTGGTGCAGCAGAACTTTCGTCCATCGGACTACGAGATCATCATTGTCAGTGACGGACCGGATCCGGAAACTGAGTCTGCACTTCGTCAATTAAAAAAAGATGGGCCAATGATTAGGTTTCTATCGTTGCCGGTGAAGAAAGGACCTGCAGCAGCGCGTAACCTCGGTTGGAAATCATCGCGAGCGAAACTGGTGGCATTTACCGATGACGACTGTATCCCAGACCGTCAATGGTTAGCGGGTTTCTGGAACGCTTTTCTGAGAACGCCAGGAAACAAAGCTGCGTTTACCGGCAAGACGATTGTGCCGATCTCCAATCCTCCAACAGATTATGAGCGAAACATTGCACACTTGTCGGAAGCTGAGTTTATCACTGCAAATTGCGCCTCCACACCGGCAGCTATGGCGAAGGTGGGTGGATTTGATGAGGAGTTTACGATGGCATGGCGCGAGGACAGTGACCTGCAATTTAAATTTTTGCAAAGCGATATTCCGATTGTGAAAGTCGCGGTCTCGGTGGTTACGCATCCCGTAAGGAAAGCGCCATGGGGCGTAAGCATCAAGGATGAGAAGAAAGGGATCTTCAATGCACTCTTATATAAAAAGTATCCACGGCTCTATAAGAAGAGGATCCAGTCATCGCCACCATGGCACTACTATGTCATTGTGCTCTCGATGTTGACGTTTCTTATCGGGATCTGGCTTTCAAATCCAATTATAACCTGGGGATCGTTTTCGATCTGGGCATGTATTACGGCATGGTTTACAGCAAAGCGTTTGCGAAATACAGCGCACACCTTCGAACACATTTCTGAAATGGTCGTGACATCTCTTGTCATACCATTCCTTTCAATCTTCTATCGTATCTACGGAGCTGTAAAATTCCGCTCTCCGCTCTTGCCGTAAGCGCTAGTCTGCACACCACCTTATGTTCATCCGCGTTGAAGTTCTAGTAATTCCATAGCGAAACATTGCGAGCATAGCGCCTCTGCGGTAAAAGGGCCACTCGGTGGCCGATGAGTTCAACTACGAAGCGCATGTCGAGAATGCTTTGTTCCGCTAACAGATGGGGCATGGAGTAACCACTAAGCGGGGATGGATTGACGGGTTCCAACAAGCTCAGGAATAAGTGACGGCTTGACATCAGTTAGCAGTTCAAATGCTGCAGTGACTATTTCAGCTGCAGTTGGAAGCTCAAATGGCGTGGTAAAATATTTTTGGTTTACGAAGTTCAGGACTTCATTTTTGCTGCGTTTGGTTTCCTGGAGGGTGTAGGGAAATATTCTTCCAATGGTCTTCCAGGGCGTGTGCTGCGGATTCGTGAGCGCGTAAAGCACAATTGTCTTTGTGTTTGTCGCTGATGCAATGTGGATTGTGACTGTATTCACGGAAATGACAAGTGGAGTCTGATGAAGCAGTAAAATAAATTCAGCAATGGTTAACACTCCCGCTGCAGCAAACGCCCTTCTTCCGATTCCGTTTGCAATGGTTGTTGTCAGTTCTTGGTCCGATGCAGATCCCGTTATGATCAGTTGGTGATTTAGATCGCTAACAATTTTTTTTCCCACTTCAATCCACCGTTCTTTTGGAAACTCGCGTTTGGATTCGCTTACCGCGGGATGCAAGATCAGCCACGGCTTGTTGAGATCAAGTCCTAAATTTGAAAGTTTCTGCTGCACATTTTCCCAACGTTCCGGCTGGATGCGCAGCGGAATTGTTTTGTCATAGGTGAATGCACCAATGGCTTTCGCCAGATCGAGGTCGCGCTTCACCTGATGACGTATCATCGAGTACGGCTCAGGGTCCGGCACCCAGTCGGTGAGCAAGTGATAGGGGTTCTCGCGTGAGTAAGCCGCTCGTCTTGGAATTTTTGCAAGCCACGTCAATAGGATCGAGGCGAACGGATTCTGGCTGAAGACGTTAAAAATGACCGCTCCGTCAAAATTTCGTTCGCGAAGGTTTTCTACGATGCCGGTGAATGCGTCCTCTTGTGCCACACCATCATTCTTCATCCACGGGACGTCAAATACAATTACATCATCGATCGCTGAAATGTATGGGGCAATCGGAGCACCCATCGAAGACGTGAGCAAAGTGATTTTGCAATGAAATGTATCCTTCAACGAACTGATCGCAGGTGCACTCATCAGCACATCGCCCATATTGTCCATCCGAACGCAAAGGAGGTTCTTACAATCTTTCCAGTTCGCCATGGCGTTTTCGTGAAATACTGTTTCCGTTTATCTTTTTGATTATTTGAGTTGTGGAGTGGTTCGGCACCTGGGGAATAATGTGGATCGTCCCACCATGCATTTCTACAGTGGAAGCTTCGGGTAAAGTATCTTTCGAATAGTCACCTCCTTTAACAAATATCTCCGGTTTGATGATGTCGATCAGCGGAACAGGCGTGTCGTCTTCTTCACTGCCAAACGGAACGAGATGTGTCACGCACGTGAGCCCCTCCAGCACCCGCATCCGGTCATTCAACGAATTGATTGGCCTTGACTCACCTTTAATCCGCTTGATGCTTTCGTCCGTATTGATTCCAATGATCAATACATCTCCGAAGTCTCTCGCACATTGAAGGTACGTAACATGTCCGCTGTGCAGGATATCGAAGCATCCGTTGGTGAATACGATCTTCTTTCCTTCCGATCGGTACGATTGGCATAGGTCATGTAACTTAGCTTGAGAAATTATTTTGCGAGTTTTTGTCCGGAAGTGCTCCTCCAGTTCCGACCGGGAACAAGTGGATGTAAATTCTTTTGCGATGGCAATGCTCGCTGCTGCGGTTGCAACTTTCGCGTTCTTTGCTGTATCAGTTCCACTGCAACCACTCAATACAAATGCAGCGAGGTATGTATCACCAGCACCGGACACGGATGGCTGATGGATTTTTTCAGCGGCAATGTGTGCGACAAAATTTCCATCGTTAAATAACAGCGATCCTTCCGCATCAAGCGTCACAGCAATTGTTTTGGATTTTGTAATCGCAAAAAGTCTTTCTCCTTCGTCTTTCAATTGGTCAGCTCTGTTTTTGAGCTTCGATGAATGTCCGAGCAGAGAAATCGTTTCGTTGTAGTTTGGTTTAATGAAAGATGGTTTGAGGTTGCTGAAAAAGTGAAGTCTCTTTGAATCAATGGCGAGATAAATGTTGCGCTCTATCTGCAAGTGTTCAAGACAAGATGTCAATCCTTCAGTGATGACTCCTTTATCGTAATCCGAAAGAACAATGGCGTCATACTTCCCGTGCAGTTCGTTTAGCAGCTTGCATATCTTCAGGTTGAATTCATCACTGATGGCAGTGGTTGAACCGGAATCAAAACGTGACACAATATGACCGCCTGAAACAAGCCTCGTCTTCACCAGTGTATGCCTGTCGCCTGACGTAAAACTGAACCGGGAGGAGATCCCTTTCTCTTCAAGAAGTTCAAGCGCCTCATTTCCGCTGGCATCATCGCCAACCACACTAACAAAATCAACTTCAGCGCCCAGGGATCTGAAGTTGCAGGCTGTATTCGCTGCGCCACCAAGAAACACCAATCGTTCTTCGATATCTACGAGCGGAACCGGAGCTTCGGGACAAAGGCGTGTGGTCTTGCCGTTTAAATACACGTCAAGGATAGTATCACCAATGACGAGCACGCGCTTTTGTTTGTATGATGAAAATATTGTCGAATAGTAGTCTGCTTCATTCATCACTCATTTCTGTTTAAGATCAGTTGCACAGCATCGGCTATTGAGTTAGCAATGCCAGTGGGGAGTCGGCTCGATGTAATTCGCCACTCCGTCTCGTTACCGTTGTTAATTAAGATTGTCTTGCATCCCGCTTTGTTTCCTGCTTCAATGTCGTGCAGGATATCGCCAATCATCCATGATTCCTTCAACCGGATGCCAAGCTTTTTTGAGGCGTCTATGATCATCCCTGGTTTAGGTTTTCTGCAGTCGCATTCAATGCTGTATTGATCAACCACACCCTCAGGATGATGTGGACAAAAATAGAGCGCATCAAGTTGCACACCTTCACTGGCAAGCTCCTGTTGGATTTTCTCCTCTACCCGTTTCAGTTCTTCCTCTGCAAAATATCCGCGGGCGACCCCCGATTGATTTGAAATCATGACCAGCATAAACCCATTATCTTTTAAACTTTTTAAACTTTTTCCAGCATCCTCATAGAGCTGTATGCGCTGCGGATCGACATTGTAGGGAAAGTCCTTGATCAGCGTCCCATCTTTGTCGATAAATACTGCTTTTTTCATTTATAGAACGTCAGCTTTTTTCACCTCGAGACCCGATTTCTTTCGCTCAACGTCACGCGAACCAAACAATTTTACTTCAACCAGGTGACACAACGTATGGAGTATGTGCAGATGAAGTTCCTGAATCCGCTGCGTGTTATTGGAAGGAACAACAATGTTTACGTGCGCAAACGAAGTCATTTCACCTCCACCTTTTCCTGTCAGTGCGATACAAGTCATCTGTCGGTCGAGCGCGGCCTGCATTGCGTTAATAACATTCTGTGACTGTCCGCTGGTACTGAAGCAAAGAAGGACATCACCTTTTTTGCCGTAAGCTTCTACCTGGCGCGCAAATACATGCTCGTATCCGATATCGTTTCCCCATGCTGTGATGATGGAGGTGTCAACGTTCAGGGCAATTGCCGGGAGTGCCTTACGGTTGCTCAATTCAAATCGTCCAACTAACTCCGCTGTCAGATGTTGACTTTCAGCTGCACTTCCTCCGTTGCCGCATACCAATACTTTCTTCCCAGACGAGAAGCAATCCGCCAGAAGATTGCCTGCCTGAATGAGACTACCGGTGAGAATCTGTTTCGACCGCTGTATGGTTCGGATGGCATGATCAAATGATTCGTCAATGAATTCGAGCGCATGCGATTCGAATTCTTTTTCTTCCGGAGTAAGAATTCTTTCATACAAGGCTCGCACACGGTCTGCGACTTTCGCCCAAGTGAAATGGAACTGTACCCTGCGAATGGCATTGTGCCGCATCTTTTTGAGCAGCTCCGGGTTTTCCAGTAGCTCGGATATTTTTTCCGCCAGAGCGCCAGGATCTTCTGGCGGCACGAGATATCCTGTTCGTCCGTCATCAACGCTGTACTTGATACCTCCGACATTCGAACCAATAACTGGCGTTCCGCATGCCATCGCTTCAAGCGGTGTAATACCGAACGGTTCGTACCATGGAGTTGTGATAAAAATATCTGCTGCCGCATAGTAGTACTTTAGCAAGTCGCGATTTTTTCTACCCGCGAAAACTATCGCATCACGTACACCTTCAGCTTCAGCAATGTTTTGCAGTCGCGCGATCTCCGCATTGTTAGTCGCATCAGCCTGTTCGCTTTCTCCGCCTACAATAATTAAACGCACAGGAAGTGATTTGTCGCGCACTTTAGAGAGTGCACGAATCACATTGTCAACACCTTTGCGTTTTACCATTCTTCCAAGCTGAAGAATGATGAAGTCGTTCGTCTCGAGATTTAACACCATCCTTGCGAGCTGGCGGTCCATGGGATGGAACTCCTGCTCTGAGAAGCCACAAGGGATGATGGTTATTTTTTCTGAGTCAGCCTGATAGTATTGAATCAAGTCATCGCGATCCTGCGGACATTCGGCTATGATGTGGTCAGCTTCGGTAACAATCCGTTTCTCAATAACAATGCGCTCCTTCGGAAAGGTGTCACTATCGCCTTGATATTTTTTGCGGATCGCACCAAGCGCGTGAAAGGTAACCACAAACGGAGTCTGAAGCCGTACCTTCAACTCCGCTGCTACAAGCGCGGACATGAAGAAGTTTGCATGTATCAGGTCGTACAGGATATTTTCGGAATGAATGAATCCCTCCAGGTTGTCGGTGAATTCATCCATAAATTCCAGCAGCCGTTCCTTCTCAACAAAATGCTGAGGCCCCGCTTTGATGTGGATAATGCGAACATTGCCAAACCAATTGACTATGGCAGGCAGTTTTTCATTGTCGCACCGCGTAAACACGTCTACATCGAATCCAAGTTGAGCGAGATGCTTGGCGAGTTCACCCACATATACATTTTGTCCTCCGCTGTCTACCCCGCCTAATGTTGCCAACGGTGATGCATGCTCACTTATAAATGCAATTTTCCTTTTCATAACCCGATTAGTTTAAAACGACATCCGCCCGAGACATCACCGGAGAGACTGATGTAAGACGTGTAAATAATTGTTGCCAGTCAGAGATGAAGCGCTGGATATTAAAGCGCCTGGTCGCAACTTCTTTTCCATGCTGTCCTATGCGTGCCGCTAAGTCGGGTTCTGCAATCAGCATATTCATCTTCTTGATTAGATAGTCAATATCGGTATGAATGAATCCAGACTTTTCATTGTCGATCACTGTGACGAGCTCTGTCGTAGCTAAACCGACTACAGGAACACCCATCATCATCGCTTCGAGAACAGCCAATCCAAGGCTTGTATAGCGTATCGGATTGAAGAAGAATCGATACTGACTGATAAACTCAGGAAGTTGAGGATGTAATATTTCGCCTAATCCACCGATTTTTTTTGTGTCCATCCCGATGAGGTCTAACGGCACCTTTTCCCTTACCTCCTGGAAGACGTCAAGACCAAGGCGCCTTCCACGTTCATTCAGGTTGTTTATCACCACGATTCCCTTAGCAATTTTTCCCGCGTAGGAGGCTTTCGCTTCGGTAATTCCATGATCGATGACCACAGCAGGCGTACGACCATTATTCCACATAAGCTTGTTGAAGTGCGTCACATGCACAAGCGTAACATGTTCATCATTGACAACATGTTTCGTTTCTGTGGGGATTTGTTGCGGAGGATCGTGTTCGAGGTATAGCTTCGGAAGCTCGCGCTGTTCGGCCGACAAGATCTCATACTGATCAACCAGGTAGTTTTTCGGTGTTTGAAAGAGAATGCAATCGAAGGAAATCTCTCTTACAGCACGCACATCGATCTCTTTGACATTGTCGCCAAACGGAAATGTGGTGCCGCGGCCTATGTATCCTTCTTCCTTCGTATCGCTGATCGGAATGTAAATTTCAAATGGACCTTGAGATAAATAGTACAGGTAACTTCCATGAATATGCCAACTAAAAACTCTTATCAAATTGCTACGCTTCATGGTACTTCGTTTAGAAGTAGCAAGCGGATAAAAATTCGAACCACATCGTTTCTTTCTCTCCAGCTAGCCGCTCCACACTTCAAATTCTAGCCGCTGAGAAGCGCTTCTGGCGAAGAAGTTCCCCATAAGCATCTATCAGTGATGCTGCCGGAGAAGTAACGCGCAGATCAAATGATGTAATAATACAGTTGAGATTAAACTTCTTTTCCCAAGTGAATAGAAAGAATTTTGTGTTGTAGTTAAACAATCCCAACACTTAAATGCAAAACCCTTATTTGTCTCTTCTTCGCACGGCCTGGAAGTATGCGCGGGAAAAGAAGAAACGTTTTGTCCTGATATATAGCATGTTCGTTGTCGCTAATATTACGGTAGCGATGAATCCACTTTTCTATGGATGGTTTATTAATCACCTTCAGAAAAATGGAATGGAAGTACTGACGACCGGATGGATCTATGTTGCCGGCTTTCTCGGATTGAGGTTACTCGAATGGATGTTCCATGGCCCAGCCCGGGTGATGGAAAGACAGCTAGCCTTCCACGTTAGTAAAAATTATCTTGATGAGATTTATCATAAAGTGCTGCATCTCCCTGTAAGTTGGCACCAGGAACACCACAGTGGTTCGACCATCAGCCGACTACGCAAAGCCTACGAAGCACTCCGTGATTTTTTTCAGCAGGGTTTTATATATCTCTACTCGTTTGGCAAGTTTATCTTTTCATTTGCTGCCATGCTTTACTTTTCACCGTTGTTCGGTTCCATTGGTGTTGCACTTGGTGTTCTTACCGTGTGGATCATCATACAATTTGACAAGCCCTTTATCAAGACGCTTCGTGAAGTGAACGAGCGCGAGCATGAAGTTTCGTCAACGTTGTTCGACAGCCTTTCGAACATTTTGTCGGTGATTACCCTGCGCCTGGAATCAAGAATCCAAAAAGGGTTTATGGCAAAAGTTGCGAACGTATTTCCTCCTTTCAAGCGCAATGTATCGATCAATGAATGGAAGTGGTTCACTGCGCAGATGATGGTTGGTCTTATCTATGCTGTGATCACCATCGGATATGTTTATCAGCACTATACGCCAGGCGAAACATTTATGATCGGAGGATTGATCATTCTCCTTGGATACGTGAACCAGTTCACAAGTGTGTTTAACGACATTGCGTCACAGTATACGCAAATCGTCAAGTATAATACTGATGTGCAGAATGCCCGAGGTCTTGAGATCGCGTACGAAGAGCGCAAGGTGAAGTCGGATGAGAAACTTCCGGAACAGTGGAATCAGATCGAGATCGAAAAGCTGAACTTTACACGACCGGATGCCAGTGGAAAACGCAAAGCTTCCGGCTTGGTGGATCTTAACATGCGCATTCAGCGAGGACAACGTATCGCATTAATCGGAGAAAGCGGTAGCGGTAAGAGCACGTTGTTGACGTTGCTTCGCGGTTTGCATGAGGCAGCACCTGGAACAAAGACAACACTCGATGGTCAGGAAATCCCATTCGATTCGATAGCCCACACCGTGACGCTGTTCCCACAGGAGCCGGAGATTTTTGAGAACACGATTCTTTACAATATTACACTTGGCTTGCCATTCACGGATGAAGAAGTAATGCATGTATGCCGGGCAGCGAAGTTTGATGAAGTGTTAAAAAATCTTCCGGAGGGACTTCATACGCACATTCAGGAGAAAGGTGTAAACCTCTCCGGTGGGCAGAAGCAACGTCTTGCGCTGGCACGCGGAATCCTTGCTGCACAGCAGAGCTCGATTTTGTTGCTCGATGAACCTACGAGTAGCATCGATCCACGCACGGAGAAACATATTTACAATGAGTTGTTCAAAGAGTTTTCCGGTAAAGCAGTGATCTCATCACTTCATCGCCTGCATTTACTGTCGAATTTTGATTACATCTATGTTTTGAGAAATGGGTCTGTGATTGAAGAAGGTTCGTTCGAGTTCCTCAAGCGGTTCAGCCTGGTCTTCCAGGAGATGTGGAACCATCAGGCAAGTGCGGCTGCTCAATACGAAGAAGTCGAGCTGCCGAAGTTGAACGTTGCTCTTTAGAAATAAAAAATCCACAGCTCGCACTGTGGATTTTTTTATCGTCATATCTCTCTCAGGCTGCCTCTGACAAGTTCTCAACAGGCTTATACGACTGAGGAATGTATTTCTTAAACCAGCTTTGAATTGTCATCTGGAGCACACCAAAAAACGCCTCTTTAAAGATTCCAGCAGACATCTTTGATTCACCCTTCGTTCGATCTGTAAAGATGATGGGCACTTCACCGAGTTTGAACCCATATTTCCACGCAAGAAACTTCATTTCAATCTGAAATGCATACCCAACGAACTTCACTTTGTCTAACGGAATTGTCTCGAGGACGTCACGTTTGTAACAAACAAATCCAGCCGTGGTGTCACTGATCGGCATGCTTGTGATCAAGCGCACATACGTACTGGCGAAATAGGACAGAAGTACTCGGCCCATAGGCCAATTTACAACGTTGACACCGGTCGCATAACGTGAGCCAATCGAGAGTTCGATATCGTTATTCGCGCAGGCATCGTACAGATTTACCAGATCTTTTGGATCGTGTGAGAAGTCGGCATCCATCTCCAGTACGTAATCGTATCCTCGCGCAATGGCATATTTAAATCCAGCAATGTAGGCTGTTCCCAGTCCCTGCTTGCCAGGGCGCTTCATTAGCTGAAGTTTTTGCTCGTTGGTATTAAATCGTTTTTGAAGTTCTTCAACAATTTCTGCGGTTCCGTCTGGCGAATTGTCATCAACAATTAACACATGAAATGCTTTGGGAAGCGAAAAAACCGCTTCAATGATTGCGCGGATGTTTTCACGCTCCTTGTAGGTTGGAATGATTACGATAGCATTACTCATGTTAACTGATTCGTGGCTATAACAAAGCTATAAAAACCAAGGTTTTTTACAATCGATTTCGGTTTCAGGATAGTATTTTTTCGACCAGCGGTGTTTTTTCCGATAGACTGCCGAGGTACAGGGCCAAATGATCGTGACGAGTGGTTGTTCAGTACCATTAAATCACCCAACCGATCTATCCACAAAACCCGAATTCGCACAAAAAAAGGCTGCCTGTTTGCGGGCAGCCTGAGAGTTGCGAAGAACACGGTTCAAACGACTTCGAGCTCCTGCGTTGCTTTAGCTACTTTTTGCTGAATGTCATGTGGTACAGCCGCATAATCTGCAAGCTGCTGGTGAAATCTCGCACGGCCTTGCGTTAACGAACGAAGCGTTGTGGAGTAACGATCAAGTTCTACGAGTGGAACGCGGGCTTTAATTACCTGATGCTGTCCATCGCTATCCATGCCCATGATAAGCGCTCTTCGCGTTTGCAGATCCCCCATCACTTCACCCATTACGTCTTCAGGTAGAAAGACTTCGACATCGTAAATCGGCTCTAGCAACTGAGGCTCCGCACGCATGAACGCATCCTTAAACGCCATCATGCCTGCGATCTTGAACGATATATCATTCGAGTCTACCGGGTGCATTTTTCCATCGAACACACAGACACGCACATCACGCACATGCGAACCTGAAATAGGTCCTTCCTCCATTTTTTCCATCACACCTTTTAGAATTGATGGTATGAAACGCATGTCGATCACGCCACCCACAATGCAATTGTAGAATACCAGTTTTCCTCCCCACGGCAAATCGATCACCTCTTTGCCGCGCACGTTATATTCCTGCGGTTCAGGCATGCCCTCAAAATATGGTTCAATCTTCATGTGAACTTCTCCGAATTGTCCGGCACCGCCACTTTGCTTCTTGTGGCGATAACTTGCAATGGCGGGTCTTCGGATTGTTTCCCGATAGGAAATTTTTGGTGTTTCAAAGTTAATATGAAGCTTGTAAACATTTTCCAGATACCATTTGCACACCGCCAGATGGAGTTCACCTTGTGCGGATAGAATGAGTTGCTTTAACTCTTTCGAATATTCCACCTGCAGTGTTGGATCTTCCTGGTGAATTTTGCTCAGCACTTCGCCTATTTTTTCATCATCGTTTTTACTGAGGGCAACAATGGCTGTTCGAATTCGTGGCTCTGGAAACTCAATAGGTTGGATGGCGACTTCATAATTTTTTGCGCGTAGGGTTTGGTTGGTATAGGTGTCCTTCAATTTTAACGTGGCTCCGATATCACCCGTCACGAGTTTGTCAACTGGTGTTCTGTTCTTGCCATCCATAATGAAAAGCTGGTGGATTTTTTCTGTTGCACCCGTTTGACTGTTTATGAGCTCTGTCCCTGCATTGACGTCACCTGAAATAACTTTGAAGAATGACAACTTGCCGAGATTGGGTTCCAGGTGTGTCTTAAAAACAAACAATACCGTTGGTTTGGCGGGATCAAACACGAGATTCTGACCGGTTGAAGTTTTCTCAGGAGCTGCCTCCAGTGGTGTTGGAGCAACATTATCGATGAAGCCCATCATTCGTCCGCTTCCCATATTTTTCTTGGCTGACATGCAAAACACCGGGAAGATGTCATGGTTAATCATGCCCAGTTTCAGTCCCTGTCGCATTTCATCTTCATCCAGTGTTCCTTGCTCAAAATATTTTTCCATGAGCTTCTCATCGTTTTCGGCAGCTTTCTCGACTAGTTCATTGTGCAGTTTGTTCGCCCGTTCTTTTTCATCGTCAGGAATGGGAAGTTTTTTTGGTTTACCACCGTCAACGTGAAACTTATACATCACCATCTTCAACAGGTCGATGATTGCGTTGAAACTCTCACCGGGATTGTAAGGATATTGCACTTGCGTGACAGCCGTTCCAAAACGTTGGCGTAACGCAGCGAGTGAAGAATCGAAATCAGCTTTTGGATGATCCACCTGATTGATTGCAAAAATTGTTGGCTTCTTGTAGCGATCGATGTAGTCCCAGATAAGTGATGTTCCGACTTCAACACCGTGTTGCGCGTTGATCACCATGACGCAGGTGTCAGCAACACGAACAGAAGAGATCATCTCTCCGATGAAGTCGTCAAAGCCTGGCGTGTCAATAATGTTGATTTTATAGTCCTGCCACTCGGTGTGCAGCGAGGTAGCGAAAACCGAGTTCCCTCGCTCATGTTCAATTTCATGAAAGTCCGATACGGTATTTTTTGTCTCAATAGTGCCTCTCCGGTGAATGATGCCGGCTTCGAAAATCATGTCTTCGGCCAGCAACGTTTTGCCGGCCTTAGGCGCGCCCAACAGAACAATGTTCTTGATGTGTTTTTCATCGTAGACTTTCATGTTGTAGATGGTTTAGTGGTGATACAAAAAGACAAGGCCGTTTTTCGGTGAAAAGAGTGTTCGCGCGTAATGAATTCGTGTTATGACTCATAATGCGACTACTTAAACGGCAAGAAAAAGAATGGGGAACTGAATGTAGGGAAAAAAGCTGAAAGCTTAAAGCTAAAAGCAGAAAGCTTGACTTGCGTTAAATTTGATTTTAACCTACGTTTTTAATGCTGCTTGAAAGGTTAAACGGGTTTATCCAATGCCATCTGCGTTCAGCTTTTAGCTTTCTGCTTTCAGCTTTCAACAGGTGTAAGAAAACAGCCGGTTAAGGAAAATTATCCGAACGAGAGGACTATACTTTTGCTCAAATAATTAATCCCCATAAGATGAAAAAAATTGCGGCTTTACTCTTGTTCGCCTTGGCCACACATGCCTATGGTCAGTCGGACACAACACAAACGGCAAGCGATGATCTTTTTGATCTTTCACTGGAAGAGCTGCTGAAGATTGATATGGTAGACAAAAACTTCTACCTCTACGGTTACATCAATTCAAACTTACAACAAACGTTCAATTATCCATTCCGGAACGCAGATGGTTCGACAGGTACGGCCTCCGATCCATACGAATGGGACCCTGTCAAAAATTTTCACATCTACGGTAAAGGAAATTTCACGGGGAAAATTGGCTATCTCTTCAACCTGGCACGCAACAACGATTTTCTTGAGATCAGAAACGCCTGGGGAAATTTTGCATTGAGTGATGCATTCCAGATCCGTGTAGGGAAGATGTATCGCAAGTTTGGTTTGTACAACGAGCGCCTTGATCAGATTCCAACGTTCATCGGTATTGAGGCTCCGGAGATGCTGGATGCGGATCACCTCTTCCTAACGCGCACAACAAACTTTATGATTCACGGAGAATTCCAGAATCCCCGGAGTGTTATTTCGTACGCGTTGATGACTGACAATGGCGAAGGCGGACCAAAGAAAGGTGTTGTATCACTTGGATGGGATCTCCGCTATAAGTCTTATGTGAATTCGTTGATCATCGGAACGTCAGGGTACGCGTCCAGCATTAGCGATCGCAAGACAACGTCTACGGTTGACTTCGGAAGTGGCTCACCCCGTGGCGGTATTCTGCCCTGGATGGATGGAGATCGATTCAATGTGATGGGTGTTTTCCTTGAGAAGCAAATTGGGAAGGTGCTGATCCAATCAGAATACTACAACGCAGCACACGAGGCCGAGCGGAATCCTAACATGGTCCTTGCGATGATCAACGAAGCAGGATTGAATCCAGTACAGCGTGAGAGATTCCTTGTTTCGAATGAGGATCTCCCAAATGAAATGCTGTCAGCATTTGATATAAAACGCCATGTGACTTACAATGTACAGACTTGGTACATCCGTCTCGGATATAATATCCAGTCGAAGATCGGACAATTTGTGCCGTATGTTTTCCTAGACTGGATGAGCCACCCTGAAGTAATCCAAAACAAAAATTTCGGTGGCGATGATGAATCAGGTTTAGCCGATGATGGAAAATTCTGGAAACCATCTGCGGGTCTGGTATATCGCCCGGTGTCAAACGTTGCCATCAAGCTTGACGGAAGCTACCATATCCAAAATTTCAATGGAAAATCGGTTTCCTATCCGGAGTTGAGATTGGATTTTTCGTTTGCGTTTAGTAATAATCAGATTGATAAGATTATAGGGAATTAAAATTTAAGATTTTAGATTTAAGATTTTAGAATGGGTGAGAGCTCGATTCTCCCGTTTCAGTTTCTAGACGAAAAAAAAGCCGGGATTAATAATCACCGGCTTTTTATTGTAAAAAAATGGCCCACTCGTAATTCAACGGTGGACCAAATCTTAAATTTTAAATCTAAAATCTTAAATCAACCTTACTTCTCGTACCCCAAAACCTTCAACATACTCTCACTACTCTGTTCTCCTGCAAAAAGCTTTGTCGAAATTTCCCCATCTTCATTTCGGTCGATCAGGACGTGCTTTGGTGCAGGGATTAGGCAATGTTGAATGCCACCGTAACCGCCAAGCGATTCCTGGTAAGCACCGGTGTGGAAGAAGCCGATGTATAATGGTTCTTCATCGTTGATCATTGGAAGGAACACTTCACCGGTGTGAGCTTCGGAATTGTAGTAGTCCATGCTGTCGCACGTGAGACCGCCCATGTTCACTTTGTGATAAGGATCGTCCCACTTGTTGATGGCGAGAAGAATATATTTCTGATTCAATCCCCAGGCATCCGGAAGGTGCGTGATGAATGAACCATCGATCATGTACCAGAGCTCTTTATCGTTCTGAAGTTTTTGATCGATCACTTTGTACAACACTGCTCCACTTTCACCTACGGTATAACTTCCGAACTCGGTGAAGATGTTTGGCACTGGGACGTTGTTCTTATCGCAGATCCACTTGATGTTCTCAACGATCTGCTCGATCATGTATTTGTAATCGTATTGGAACGTAAGCGAAGTTTTGATCGGGAATCCACCACCGATATCAATCGAGTCCAGTGTCGGGCAGATCTTCTTCAGTTCGCAATATTTGAAAATGAAACGGCTTAGTTCACTCCAGTAGTACGCAGTGTCTTTGATACCTGTGTTGATGAAGAAGTGAAGCATCTTCAACGAAGCCTTCGGACTATTTTCAATTTTGTCTTTATAAAAATTCGTGATGTCGCTATAACGGATTCCAAGGCGTGACGTGTAAAATTCGAACTTGGGTTCCTCATCCGCGGCAACGCGAATCCCCACCTGATAGGGAACGTTCACTGACTGCTCGTATGCATCGATCTCGCCCATCTTGTCAAGGATCGGTACGCAGTTCTTGAAGCCATCGTTCAACAGTTCAGAAATATACTGCGTGTAGAGCGGCATCTTAAAACCGTTGCAAAGAATATACGTGTCTTTGTTGATGCGCCCACGATTGAACAGGGAGCGAACAATAGGAATATCGAACGAAGAAGATGTTTCGATATGAACGTTATCGTTCTTAAGCGCCTGTTCCAGGACAAATGAAAAGTGCGATGACTTAGTGCAATAGCAGTACGTGTACTTACCCTTATACTTGAATCGTTCGATGGCGTTATTAAAAGTCGCCTGCACGAAGCGGATGTTCTCGCTTATGCGCGGCAGGTAGGTCAGCTTGAGAGGAGTTCCGTATTCTTTGATGATGTCGTTGAGTGGAACATCATTGAACAGGAGCTCGTGGTCACGTACTTTAAACTCTTTTTGGGGAAATTCGAAGGTTTGCTCAATCAGCTCGCGATAGCTCTTCATGTAGCGCGTTAAT
>DASWTM010000315.1:0-7123 GCA_036402115.1 Chryseosolibacter sp. | reverse complement strand
CACCTTCCCATCCTCACATTTCAAAATGCGGGTAGGGAAACGCTTGATCAGTCCATAGCTGTGCGTGGCCATGAGCACGGCTGTTCCGCTTTTGTTGATGAGTTGAAAGATGCGCATGATACCGTTGGAAACATCCGGGTCAAGGTTTCCGGTAGGCTCATCGGCCAGCAGGATTTGGGGCTCGTTGATAAGTGCGCGCGCAATGACAATTCGTTGTTGTTCACCGCCTGAGAGTTGATGCGGCATTTTTTTCTCCACTGATCCGAGACCAACCTGCATCAGTACTTCCGAGAGTCGCGTCTTCATTTTCGCGCTGTCGGTCCAGCCTGTTGCTTTCATCACGAACATGAGGTTCTCCGCAACGGTGCGATCATTGAACAGCTGAAAATCCTGGAAGATGATACCGAGCTTTCGTCTGAGCATCGGTATCTCTGAATTTTTTATTCCACGAATGTTATGGCCTGCGATGCGAACATCACCCATGCGCAGTGGAAGATCTGCATAAAGTGTTTTCAGCAAGGATGATTTTCCAGAGCCAGTTCGTCCTACCAGGAAAACGAATTCACCCTTCTCAATTTCAAAGTTGATGTTGTTCAGGACCGTGTTGTGATCCTGAAAAATACTAGCATCGGTTACTTTGACAACGGGGTCGGATGAAAACATTCGAAATTTTAAATTTTAAATTTTAAATTTTCAGCGCACACTTCTAACCATTCACTTTCTTATGGTCAGCGAGGAATTTCTCGAGGCCAATGTCGGTGAGTGGATGTTTGAGCAAGCCGGTGATGACGTTCAATGGACAGGTAACTACATCTGCACCGATCTCAGCGCACTGGATCAAATGCACAGCGTGACGCACAGAGGCTGCGAGAATTTCAGTATCGAATGCATAGTTGTCGTAGATGATTCGGAGTTGCGCGATGAGGTCCATGCCTTCGTGCGAAATATCATCGAGACGACCGATGAATGGAGAAACGTAGCTTGCGCCAGCTTTCGCTGCGAGTAACGCCTGACCCGGAGAGAAAACCAGTGTACAGTTTGTGCGAATTCCTTCTGCGGTAAATTTCTTAATTGCTTTAATGCCATCCTTGATCATCGGAACTTTCACAACAATCTTGTCATCGATCTTCGCCAGTTCTTTTCCTTCCTTGATGATGTTGTCGAAGTCCGTTGCGATCACTTCAGCACTCACGTTGTTGTCTACGATGTTGCAGATTGCTTTGTAGTGGTTGCGCACGTTGTCGTTGCCTTTGATGCCCTCTTTTGCCATAAGCGATGGATTTGTGGTCACACCGTCAAGCACGCCAAGGTCGTATGCTTCTTTGATTTCGTTAAGGTTGGCTGTATCGATGAAAAATTTCATAATTGTGGAAGTGGTTATCGGGCAAAAATAAGCCAATCTGGAGAGTTCTCAGCCGCCCGGGAAGAGAATTTTGGGCGCGGGGGAAAAGAAAAAAGGCAAACCGAACATCGCACCGCTACAACCGCCTACCCTTGCTATCTTCCGATCCTGGGGGAGTTCAGCAGGAGCTGGTCGTGCCGGCTTGCCGGGGGGCAAAGGTAGAAGAATATTTGACATTTGACATTCGAGATTTTGAAATTTTAGCTAAGCGGCTGATTTGCGGTGCACAGTCGCGTGCACAGTCCACAGTCAACGGTCCATAGTCTACGGCAAGGCGTTTGTCGTTTCCTTGTGCACCTGCGTTAGCGACTGCAGTGGAAACCGAAATGGCATGTGGGCGGCCTGTTGGAACGGAAGGCGCGGCCGCTGGGAGGCAGGGCGGGCGGGACGGCAACGCCCAGCAAATTTTTGCGTCTAATCTACTGTGTGATGTTGGGCGCTCCCCAGCCACTACACAGGCCATACGCGCTGGGGCCGCGCTGTCCACTGCAACTCCTCGTGCGCACCCACGTGCCCACGCGACTGCGGGGTTTTCGTTTCCATCGCTAGCGCGGAGTAATCGATTCTGACATGCGGCTCATAGTAGCAGACACTGTTGACCATTGACTGTCGACTGTTGACACTCTTTTAGCCCGCGAGACCGGAATAGTAGAGATTAAACTCCAACGGACTCGCCTCCACAAACGCATCTGCCTTCAGGTCTTCGAAGATGTCCTGGTCGAGTTCAAGTTCACGCACCGAGGGCTCATCGCCATTTTTGGGCAAAGTGATTTCCATGCCTTTGAACTGGATCGGATTTACGCGTAACAAAATAGTTACATCGTCAAGCTCTTTACGGAAATATTGATGTACGATGTTGCTCTCTTTCGGCATTCTTTATTTTATTTGATTTATGGTTCACCTCGATCTGCCTGAAAAAATTGAGACCGAAAGGTTGTTACTTCAGCGGCTAAAATACGAAGATGCGGAAGAAGTTTTTTACACCTACGCCAGCAAAGCTGAAGCAACAAAATTTATGGCGTGGGCCACACACAAGCGCATCGAGGATACACGCGGATTTCTGCGCTATGCGGTCGATAGCTGGAACCTCGGTCTCGACTACACGTTTTCCATTCGGCTGAAGCAAACCAACAAGTTCATCGGCAGTTTCGGAGTGATCAATGAAAATGGAAGAATTCAATTCGGATATATTCTCTCACCGACTGAGTGGGGAAGAGGATATGCGACCGAAGCGTGCAAGACGATGATGGCGGTTCTCAAGCCAAATCCATCGATCTTCCGCATCGGTACGTTTGTCGATGTGGACAACGCGGCTTCGATCAACGTATTAAAGAAGAGTGGACTCATTGAAGAAGCACGGCTGACGCGGTGGTTTCGGTTTGTCAACCAAGATAATCAGCCGAAAGACTGCATTTTGTTCAGGCTTCCGTAAGCACCGGTGTGGTGATAGCTTTTGGAAGTGAAACTTTCGCGAGCAATTGTTCTTCAAGCAGGCTTGCCCAGGCGTGAAGATATTTCACAACATCAGCTTTTACATTGTGTTTGAGATTGCGCTCCGTGACAGGCAGCGTTCTCAATATTTCTGAAGATGAAAGTTTTTCGAGATGCCTGAGGTCGTCCACATCGAAGCCAGCGGCTAGAAGCTCACTGATGAGGTCATCCATCGGAAGACCGCTTGTGGGGCAGTAGTCATTGAGTTGTTCATTCCAGTCGCCCGTTCCCCGCATGGCGCGTGAATGGATCTCGGCTTTTCGCAGGTGGGTTACTTCCTGCGCGAGGAATCCGCAGTTGCACGAACCCATGTGGCCCCACTGATAATCTTTACTCTTCGAAATGTTTTCTGCAGTACGCTTCAGAATGGTAATAACTTCAACAGATGCTTTTGCCATGACAAATGGTTTTTCTTAAAACAACGACACCCGAATTTAGGTTTTCAAATTCACGAAAAGTACTCTCACTTTGGGAATTGGTCAAGAATGAAAAGCGCCTCAGTCATGCGTTTTCGCACTTTTATTGGCTGGTACACCTTTCGTGCAAGCGGTTGAAACCCATACAATATTATGCGTACCGCCTGGCTAATCGGAGTTTACACAATAGAAATGGAATGCCGCATCGAAGATCTCGGCTATTCGTTATCTCACGTGTTTGCCACCTCCGAGTCGATTGATAGTTTCCAGGACTCTCCGGAGCTTATCGTTTTCGCGGATGATGGTCTCAACACTGCACTTGATATGGAATTCACTCGAAAAATTTTTCCGGATGCCTTGATCATCAGCGTGGCAGCAAATCATATTTTTCTTGAAGATTGTCTTTCGTATTCCGATCGAAGATCAGGCGAACAATCGGTAGCACGCCTGATCCATCAGATTAATGAACGCGAGCACCGCTGGGACAATTGATTTTATGGCGGTTTGTTCGCAAAAATTACCGGTCCTGTTTGTTATCAAGCAGGACTTTGTTATTATTGCCCCATAATTATTCAAATTTTCAATGGGACGCGGAGACAAAAAGTCTAAAAAAGGTAAGATCGCTAAAGGATCATACGGCAAGTCAAGAAACAAAAAAGCTATTAAAGCTAAATTGAAGAGAACGGCTTCTAAGAAAGGCACAACAGCTGCAGCACCAGCTGCCGCAAAACCAAAGAGAACAAACACAAAGAAGAAAGCGGAAGCTTAATTCGACATGGTAAGATTTTCAAACATAGCATGGTGGTGGCATAAGTCGAGATTCGATTTGTGAACAGCCTTGTTATGACTTTACATAAGCCCGAAGGCCTGCTGTTCACAGCAGGCCTTCGTTGTTTTAAGGAGCTTTTGATTTAGAAAGTATGAAGTATAAACTAAAGACGAGATCAAAAAAGTTACTGGCCGATACGTTGACGCCTGTGAACATCTATCTGAAGCTGCGTGATGTCTTCGCAGGAAGCATCCTGCTGGAAAGCTCGGACTATCACGGTGACGAAAACAGTTTGTCGTTTATCTGCTGTGATCCGATCGCTTCCTTTCAGCTGGGCGATAACGCACTGGATGTCCGCTATCCTGATGGAAAGACGACATCAAAGACGATCACGAAGAGGAGTGAGGTGATCGAAGCCCTTGAAGAGTTTAAGAATTCGTTCGAGGTGGTCGAAGCTCCACCGACCAAATATGTCAACTGTGGATTGTTCGGATACCTCGCGTACGACTCGGTGCGATATTTCGAAGAGGTGGATTTGAACTTACCGAAGCCGTTGATCCCGGATTCGATTTACAGACTTTATCGGTATGTTATTGTAGTCGATCATTTTTCAAACGAGATGAGCTTGTTTCGTCACTCGCTCGCAGATTCGGACGACAACGGAGACGAAGACCTCGCGAAAGTGGAACAGATCGTTTTCAGCAACCGCTTTTCGACTTACAAGTTTTCACTCGTGAATGGTGAGGAGTCAAACTTCACCGATTCGGAATTCTTACAGGTAATCGACAAAGGAAAAGAACACTGCTACCGCGGTGATGTATTTCAGATTGTGTTGTCGCGCAGATTTACTTCTACCTTCAAAGGAGATGAATTCAATGTGTATCGTTCGTTGCGGTCGATCAACCCTTCACCGTATCTCTTTTACTTCGACTATGGAAGCTTCAAACTTTTCGGATCATCTCCGGAAGCACAGCTACAGGTAAACAATAACACGGCTTATATCTATCCGATTGCCGGAACTTTCAGGCGCTCCGGAAATGACCAGGAGGATGCGGAGATTGCAGCGCGACTTGCTGCGGATGAAAAAGAAAATGCAGAGCACGTGATGCTTGTCGACCTGGCGCGCAACGACATGAGTCGCAACGCGGAAAAAGTGAATGTCGAAGTGTTTAAAGAAATTCAATTCTATTCGCATGTCATTCACCTCGTGTCAAAGGTTTCGGGCAAGGTGAAGAGCGATTCATCTGTATTGAAGATGGCATCCGATACTTTTCCTGCTGGAACGCTCTCAGGAGCACCGAAGCACATGGCGATGAACCTGATCAACAAGTATGAGAATGTTAACCGCAGTTTCTATGGTGGCGCGATCGGATTCCTCGGGTTCAACAATACGTTCAACCATGCCATTATGATCCGGACGTTCTTAAGTCATGAGAACAAGCTCATCTACCAGGCAGGAGCCGGAGTGGTGGCGAAGTCGAACTCGGAAAGTGAGCTTCAGGAAGTAAACAATAAATTAGGTGCACTCCGCAAAGCCGTGAAGATGGCAGAAAAAATCTAAGTGAAACGAAAATGAAAATACTGGTTCTCGATAATTACGATTCATTTACCTACAACCTCGTGCACATCATCCGCGCACTCGGTTTTCCAATGGACATCCACCGAAACGATAAGATTACGGTAGAAGAAGTAAAGAAGTATGATAAGATTTTACTTTCACCCGGTCCTGGAATTCCGGATGAAGCCGGCATTATGAAACAGGTGATCAAAACGTACGGACCGACAAAAAGCATTCTCGGTGTTTGCCTGGGTCACCAGGGAATAGGCGAGGTGTTTGGCGCGAAGTTGTTCAACATCCCGAAAGTCTTGCATGGTGTGACGAGCGTAACGGAAGTGAAAGATGACAGTGAGTACTTGTTCAAAAATGTTCCAAAGAGTTTTAGTGCAACACATTATCACTCGTGGGCCATCGTTCCGGAAACAATCAAAGGTGATTTGAAGGTGACCGCTGTAAATAATGAAGGGCTTGTGATGGCCGTGAGTCATCAGAAGTATGATGTGCGTGGTGTGCAGTTTCATCCCGAATCGATTATGACTCCGGAGGGACCTAAGATGATTGAGAATTGGTTGAGGAAGTGAGTAGGGCGAATCGGGCATAGGAAGAACAGCGCGAGTGCGGCTCGATT
This sequence comes from Chryseosolibacter sp., assembly GCA_036402115.1. Lineage (GTDB taxonomy): Bacteria > Bacteroidota > Bacteroidia > Cytophagales > Cyclobacteriaceae > Chryseosolibacter. The sequence continues at coordinate 859 of DASWTM010000315.1, read as the reverse complement.
TAAAATTTGAAATTTTAAATTTAAAATTTAATGCAGGGCAAGTAGGACGATTTTTCCAATTTGAGTACTAGTCGTGTTGGTTTTTGTTTTTTGATTTTTGGAATTTATACAAGGTATGAAAGCAATTTTAAGCGAACTCATCGACCATAGGTCACTTACCAAAGCCACCGCGCACCAAGTTCTGGTGGATCTGGCTTCGGGAAAGTATAATGCAAGTCAGACAACGGCATTTATGACCGTCTATATGATGAGGAGCATCACGGTAGATGAGTTGCAGGGTTTTCGCGATGCGATGCTCGAGTTGTGTATTCGGGCGGAGTTCGATCAACCTGTCATGGATGTATGCGGAACAGGTGGGGATGGGAAAAATACGTTCAATATTTCTACGTTGTCTTCGTTCGTTGTTGCTGCTGCAGGTCAGCCCGTTGCCAAGCATGGAAACTATGGCGTGTCATCGGCATGCGGGTCCTCAAATGTGCTTGAGTACTTTGGATATAAGTTTACAAACGACATGGATGAACTGAAGCGAAGCCTGGATCGCGCGAACATCTGCTTCATGCATGCTCCGTTGTTCCATCCCGCGATGAAAAATGTTGCTCCCATCCGCAAGGACTTGGGCGTGAAGACCTTCTTCAATATGCTCGGCCCGATGGTGAACCCAGCATTCCCGAAGCGGCAACTTGTTGGTGTTTTTAGCCTGGAGCTCGCAAGGCAGTACGGTTATCTTTATCAGGACTCTGCCAAAGATTTCTTGATTCTTCATTCGCTCGATGGCTACGATGAAGTGTCATTGACCGGGCCTGTTAAGTTTTTCTACAACGCAGGGGAGCGCGTTATCGAACCGAAAGATCTTTCGATG
>DASWTM010000314.1:0-20617 GCA_036402115.1 Chryseosolibacter sp. | reverse complement strand
TGAAATTTGAAACAATCCTCCGGTGTGTAATCGAATCGTCCAAGCGCTTTGAACATGTAGTCACGGAAATTCTTGAATCCTGCGTTGACGGCTACCTGGTGACGAAGCTTGATGAGCGAAGTGAACAATTCATCAAGCTGCTCGCGATCTGCCAGTCTTCGCTGAGCGACTTTGTGATATACCTCCTCCCTCTTCTTCCGATCCGGGGACATGAGAAACACCGATGCCTGCTGTAAAGTCATTTCCTTTCCATCGACATTGACGGTCATGGCACCGGAGATCTGTGCGTATTTTTGCGCGAGTGTAGCGATCTCTGTAAAAAGAGGAACGTTTTCTTCGCGGAAGATTTCGATATCCTTTTTTAAATTCCTGATCAGAATATCATAACCCTCATCTTTCGACAGCGCAGCGAGAAACTCGGAGGCTGCAGCTTTTTTATTTAACGCATCTGACACTGGTGCAATCTCGGGTTGGATATTTTGAATGAAATCCTGGTAGGCTGCCAGATATTCTTTGTTCTCTGTGTAGCATGTCATTCGAATGTAGCGCCATGCCAGATCTTCAGAAATCACTGACTCAAGTTCGCTCCGGTCGAGGAACCATTGCTTGAGCTCTTGTAACGAAGAGATTTTTTTTTCGAGAAGTTTATCAAAATATGGTTTAAGCACCGCCCAGGACGTCACTGCAAAATTATCGGGCAGAAATTTCCGGGTGGGGCGCTTTGGTATTTCTAACGTTTCGCTCATTTTTTTCCTTTTAACAGGACGGCAAAATAGGAAAATCAGCGCGTTTGAGACAATAGATTCGGGCTTTAGAGAAAATTGGGCGGTTTGCAAACCCGTTGCCGCTTTATCCGTAAATTGGATTTATGGTCTTTCAGCAGTTTCCAGACCTTCAATGGCTCAAAAACCAGGCAGAAACAAACTTCGCCAACCGGCAGGCGTGGCAAGGAAGAACGTTATCTGTTGAGGGATGGCCGACAGTTGTGCTGAACGTGAAAGCGCAACCAACAATGCGCGATAACATCCGCGGTCCGCTTTCATTTTTCTCAAATTTGTCGGGAGCGAGTCATGTTCACACTGGCTCCAAGAGAACGAAAGTTAATCCTGGGTTTTTCTATGTGTCGAATGCGGACCAGCACTACAGTCTGGAGATCGATAATTCTAAGGCAGAAACACTAAACATTCACTTTGGAGATTACTGGGCCGACCAGGTCTTTCAGGCGTTGTCGACTTCGCCTGATAAACTTCTCGATGAACCGGTTTTCTCCCGTCCTTTCCATCGCGTGGAGATGCACAACAAGCTTTATGAAATTTCCCCTGCACTTCAACATCTGCTTCATGAATTGCAGCACAGCGGTGATGACCGCTTAAGGGAAGAAGAAAAAATATTCGAAGTATTGAAGCATTTACTATTTGAGGAAAACAAGCTTCGCAGCATCGAGTCACAACTGCCTGTAGTCAAAAACTCCACGCGAAAAGAAATCTTTAAGCGCTTGGCGGAAGCAACGGATTACATTTATTCGAATCCCTCAAAAGAAATTGCATTGGACGACCTGGCCTCGATCGCGTGTCTTTCCAAATTCCATTTTCTTCGCTTGTTCAAAACAGCGTTCGACAAAACTCCACATCAATTCATCAATGAGGTGAAAGTAAAGCAGGCTACAAACCTTCTTACATCAACCAAGCTTGAAGTGAAAGAAATTTCCCGCAATCTGGGCTTTAAAGACAGTTCCACCTTCAGCAGGCTTTATTTTCGTGAAACTGGCTTTTATCCTTCTCATATTCGGTAGCAGAGGAATTAGCAATTTTTGTCATTTCACGTTTAAAGGATTCTTCGTTGGACTGAGTAAATTCAACTCCTATGAACACTAATCTTATCCTCTTAAGTCAAACCGGGTTCGCTATTCTAACGGTGGTATTTCTTTATTTTCTGATGAAGACATTGCGTTTTGGAATCGAACGAACCTCGTGGAGCGCGGTATCCAGGACACGCGTATTTAATCTTATTCTTGGTACGATTCTGATCTGGTTCCTCTTTGTTGCGATCTGGTCGGCCAGCGGAGCGATGGGGAGGTTTGAAAATTTCCCATTCAACTTTGCTCCGGTGCTGATCGTTCCACTTGCGACTATTGTTTTGTTGGTGATCTTTTCAAAAGGTCTTCGCGAAATCCTTGAGCAAATTCCTCCTTCGCAGATTATTGTTTTGCAAAACTTTCGCGTATTTGTGGAGATCCTGCTATGGATGCTGTTTGTTGCCAGCATGCTTCCCGAGCACATGACGTTCGAAGGACGAAATTTTGATATCCTTGCGGGATTGACGGCACCGTTGGTCTCATGGGCTTTGTCGCGAAACAAGATCTCAAGAACCGTTGCCATCGTCTGGAACATTGCGTGCCTTGGTTTGCTCATCAACATTGTTACCATCGCGTTTCTTTCAACACCATCACCGATTCGCGTTTTTATGGAAGAGCCATCCAGTGCAGTAGTGGCATTGTTCCCAATCTCGTTTTTACCGGGATTCCTCGTGCCCCTTGCCTACACGTTGCATTTTTTCTCGCTCAGACAACTTCTTGCATCTGAAAAGGTAAAGCAACCGGTGCTGAATTAAGCGCGCACCATGGGACGATCCCTTCCAAAGAAAACGGCAAGGGATCGTTTTATTTTTTTATCTTGGCGTGCCTAAAATTGAATTCCTATGAACAATTCCATAGCAGCCATCCTTTGCCTGTTGCTAATCACAGCATGTACAGCAACAAAAGATCAATCTACCGAATCCCTCGGTTCCATTGAACGAACAGATGAAGCCATTAATTCGCTGATCAACGCAGATGCGCAGCTTGAACTTCTTGGTGAAGGATATAAATGGAGCGAAGGACCACTATGGGTGGCCTCTGAAAATATGTTGTTGTTCACCGATGTTCCCAATAATGTGATTCATAAATGGACGGAGAAAAATGGTGTCGAAGTTTTTTTGACACCTTCAGGCTACACGGGGACAACTCCAACTGTCAGCCGCGAGCCCGGAGCGAACGGACTTATGCTTGATAACGATGGCAAGTTAATTCTGTGTCAACATGGCGATCGCAGAGTTTCACGCTATGATGGAACGTTTGATTCACCTGAACCCAAATTCACAACGCTTGCCGACCGCTACGATGGTAAGCGCTTGAATAGTCCTAACGACTTGGCTGTACGCAAGAACGGAGATATTTTCTTCACAGACCCTCCGTATGGATTCAAGCAACTGGATAATGATCCAGACAAGGAGGTTCCCTTCAATGGTGTTTATAAACTTAGCACAGATGGAAAAGTGACTCTGCTTGTCGATTCGTTAACGAAACCAAACGGCATCGCACTTACTCCTGATGAAAAAACATTGATCGTGGCAAACTCGGATCCTGCGAAAGCAATCTGGTATGCATTCGACCTGACTGAAAATGATTCGCTAATGAATGCGCGAGTTCTTTACGATGCAACTTCGCTGGTGAACGAGGAGAATAAAGGCCTACCCGATGGTTTCAAAATTGATTCAAACGGAAACATTTTCGCGAGCGGACCTGGAGGCATTTGGATCTTCGACAAGAGTGGAAAAGTGCTAGGCAAAGTACGACTGCCGAATGCGACAGCAAATTGTGCATTGGCAGATGATGGTAAGACGTTGTTTATAACGTCTGCGAATAAACTGTTGAGATTGAAGATGAGGTGATGGTTGGGTCAAGGGTGATGGGTGATGGGCGATGGGTAATCGCAATGCACGGCATCCTCTACTTACCGTGTTGGCAAAGTGTAGTCCTTTCTATTCGTGTATCTCGGTGACCAAGTAAGCTTAAAGCATTATGGATTTATTGATTGAAATTATTGGATGGATTGGTTCCATCGAAGTGCTGCTGGCTTACGGGCTGAACAGTTATCAGAAGTTACGTTCTGACTCCATGATTTTTTATATGTTAAACCTCACGGGAGGTTTGGCGCTGATTTTCTACACCGTCTATAAGGCAGCGTATGCAAGCGCTTTTATAAATGTGGTGTGGGTGATCATTGCCATTATCGCCATTGGGCGTGTGTTGATGAGAAAGAATGTTACGCAGAATTAATTGGAAGCAGCTCAGCAAAATATCAAGATCCAACGGTGGGTAGCGGTTCTGTCGGTATCGCTCCTCCTGATCAAGCTCGTTGCTTATTACCTGACCAACTCGGTTTCCGTTTTAACCGATGCACTTGAAGCAATCGTCAATGTGGTTGCTGGATTTTTTGGATTGTACAGCCTTACCTTGTCAGCCAAACCACGCGATGCCGATCATCCCTATGGCCACGGCAAGATTGAGTTTATTTCGGCAGCGGTGGAAGGTGTGATGATCGTTGTGGCAGCCGTTGTGATTGTAATCGAATCGATTCGTAACCTGCTGAACCCGCTTCCGTTGCAGCAACTCGACATCGGTATCCTGTTGATCTCCGTTACCGCGTTGGCAAATTTTGTAGTGGGTGCACTGTGTATCCGAACAGGAAAGAAAAATAACTCCCTCGCGTTACAGGCAAGTGGGCGACACTTGCAGTCCGACACCTACACAACAATCGGTATCCTGATAGGGCTTGGGCTTATATACATCACGGATATCTTGTGGCTTGACAGCGTGGTCGCAATGGCGTTCAGTCTCTTCATCATGTATACCGGATTTAGAATCCTGCGCAGCTCTGTGGCTGGCATCATGGATGAACGCGACCAAAAACTTCTGGCGCAGATGATTCAGGCTGTGAACAAAGGACGCAGCAATAACTGGGTCGATCTTCACAACCTCCGCATCATCAAGTACGGAAGTGTTCTTCACATCGATTGTCACCTGACCGTTCCATGGTATCTCAATGTACACGAAGCACACTCGGAAATTGATAAGCTCGGTAAAATCATCCGCGACAAGTTCGGCAGCTCCATTGAATTTTTTGTTCATTCGGATGGATGCCTTCCTATCGGTTGTCCAATCTGCATAAAAGATGATTGTCCGGTGCGGTACCACACGTTCAAAAAGAAAATAGAATGGACGGTGGAAAATGTTGAGTCAAACGAGAAACACAACATCGATACGCGGTAGCCTACAGTAATCCGATCGCTTAGCCGATCTCAATCACTACATCGTCTGTCAACGGGTGGCCTACGCATGTGAGCACGTAACCTTCTGCACGCTCGGAAGCGGAAAGTCCCTCCTCTTCATCAAGCTTTACTTTTCCAGAAAGCGCTTTTCCGCGGCAAGCCGTACATAAACCGCTTTGACACGAATAAGGAAGATCGATGCCCTGATCGAGAGCTGTTTCGAGAATCGCTTTATTAGGAGGAACCACAACTTTGTATTCCTGGCCATCGTAGCGGATCGTAACTTCACGCTCTTTCAATTCACCGGATTCTGCGACAGCTTCAACCTTGTCTTTTTTGTCGATAGTCCCTTGAACGAAACTCTCTTTAAAAATTTTACTTGATGGAATTTGTCGCATCGCCAGCAACGACTCCACATTTTTCATCATTCCCTCCGGTCCACACATCAGGTATGTAGTGTCTGCAATCCCCCAGTCTGGAATTCGTTCGAAAAGTTTGCTGAGCATTTCATGGTTCAAAAGACCCGAATATCCCTGCCAGTTCATCGGAGCGGTGTCAAGAATATGAATCACATGCAGGCGTCCTTCATCCTCGGTTGACATTTTTTCGAGCACATCCTTAAAGATGATACTGTCAATATCACGGTTGCAATAAATCAGCGAAACGATGCTGTCAGGCTCCTGCGTAAGAATACTTTTGATGATCGACATCATGGGTGTTATCCCTGATCCGCCAGCAAACATCACGAGGTGGCGTTTGCGTGTCTTGCTGAATTCAGTTGTGAATTGCCCCATCGGCTCCATCACCTTGATCTTCAATCCCGGCTTTAAGTTATCCGCGAGCCAGTTTGACATCATGCCGTTTTCAACACGCTTCACGGTCACGGCAAGGTCCTGATCCACGAAAGGTGAACTGCAAAGGGAATAAGCTCTGCGCACTTCTTTTCCTTGCACAGGAATGATGAGCGTCAGAAACTGGCCGGCCTTGTAATTTATTTTTTGAGCCGGTTGTTCAAATACAATAGTGATCGCGTCCTTGGTTTCATTGACTACTTGTTTTACCGTGAGGTCAAAGTAGTGCGGACCACTGGAAGGCGCGGGTGTTGTCTCCTTTTTTTCCGATTTGTCTGACTTCTTAAAAAATCCAAATGCCATAGCAAAAAATCAAAGTTTTCAATGTTCGGCTTCGTCTGAGGGTCAGAGGTTCAGCCAGTATGTAAGTTTTAAAACGAGAGCCCGGTTCTTACTCGTCATGCGTTCCGGGAGGTAATTCTCCGTGTAAACAACAAAAAAATCTGATGCCGGTTTAAATCTCCATTGAAATCTTGCATTCAGGTTCACGTTGTCGTCCCGATCGTTATACTGGGCAAAAGTAGTGAGGAATAATTTATCCGTAAAAGTCAGGTCTAAACGTGGCCCTATTAGTAAAAAACCGGCTTTTCCGTACTCTTCCGGAAAATCCAGGTGGCTATAGTCGGCCCGGATGGCCAAACTTCCGAAAGGCTGGTAGCGTGCATTTATTTCCCCGGCAACACTTACAAGCCTTCCATTATAAAAACCTCCATACATCGCCTCAGCCGCGTAGTTGAACGTTTTGCGTGCATCCGAACGATACTCAACTCCTATTTGATTCCAATTGAAGGACTGGCCCATGAGTAACGTGGAGTCTCCGCGCGGGTCAAGGGGATTGAAGTCTTCGGGTAGGCGTTGGAATGTATTGTTGGATGCAAACCGCAGACTCGAAGTGTTCAGGAAGAAAATTTCATATTCCAAACGAAACACTTTGTCTGTCAGCTGACCGGAAGATGGATTCATGAAGTAGTCGAATCCCGCCACGGGTCCCATTACAGCGATCTGGCTGTTCTTCGGATAAAGCCTATACTCCACCTGCGCAAATCCGCCATACACGCCAGGATAAACATCAAGCCCGGGAACAAAGCCAACCTCAGCATTGTAATTTTTTCCGAGCCCTTGCTGTCCGAGAAACACGTTCAGGTTTCGCGTGAAATATCCGACAAACGCTCCGTATGAATAATTTTCATCCTGCTTATCACTATCGGCTGATCGATGATAGAAGAGATCACCCTGCCAGCGATTGTCTTTGGTGTTGAGGTTGAAGTCAACACCGTACACGCGATTGAACTTGTTCAATGTGGTGATCGTGTCAGAACCTTCAACTCGTTCGCGCAACAGGGATTTGTGATAGAACCTGTTGTTGTCGTATTGTCCGAGGCCGAGTGATTGTTTATTGACAAAGACGAAACCGATATTAGAGCGCGAAAGTATCTGACGCTGCACCACGCCCACCGAATAATTCTGGCTCGGTAATCCGAGGGATGTTTTTTCGGCAGTCTGCATATTCATCAAACCGATGCGCCAGTCTTTCCCGAGCTTACCACTGACACGCGCACCGTACAAAATCGGTACGCGCTGAATCTTGTCAGCGGAATCCAACGCAAGTCCTATACGTCTCGAGAAGAATGGACGTGAATCAGGAAATCCAGGCTGGGAGAAGAGATCGTTGTTCTCAAGGAAAAACTGCCTTCTCTCGGGAAATCCAAACTCGAAGCGTGTAAGATTGATGACCTGGCGATCCACCTCCACTTGTGAAAAATCAGGGTTAACGGTCAGATCAAGATTGACTGACGGTGTAAGACCCACTTTCGCATCGAAGCCGATGTTGGCCGTGTGATCGTATTCTCTTGTCTCGCCTTCGTTGTCCTGGAACGATGACCCTGACACATACGGTATGAAAGAAATGTTTGATTTTGGCGATGGTAGTGGTGAATCCCACACAACCTTTCCGGTATACGCGAATGATGCCGGAATATAAGCAATCGGTGTTGCGATCCAGCTGCTGATCTGATTGCGTTTGACATCATTGCGCAGAAACGTAACGTTCCATTCTTTCAGATTGTATCGGATCGTCTTGAACGGGATAGCAATTTCGGCAATCCATCGATCATGAAGGCGGGAAACTTTCGAATACCACTTGTTGTCCCAGCTATCGTTGAAGCTGTCATCCGAAGAACCTCCACCCGACATGATTCCTTCAGATTGCACACCCATTGGTGTAATCGTAAAGAAGAAGCCGTTTGTAAAATCGTTGAACGGATCGAAGTAAATCCCAATGTTGTCGTTAAAATCCCAAACGATGTCGCGTCTGAGCGATTGCACGATGTCGGCTTTGTCATCATCGAAACACACAAACGACAGGTACACGAATTGGTCATCGAAGGTCATGCGCGCCTCTGATTGATAGGTTGGAGGAAGTGAATCCACCGGATAATTCATGTAGAAGCCAGTCGCGGCTTCGGCAAGCTGCCATTCGGGTTCATCCAGCACACCGTCCAGTTTAATAGGAGCTGCTGCCTTTTTGATATGCAATTGCTTACCAGGCTGATTCTGAGCCTTTGCATTGCCAACAAGGAACGATAGCGTGACAAAAAAGAATAAAAAGCGCGTCATGGGGCGGCAAAACTAACAAAAAGCCGCATTCGAATGAATTACTGAAATTTGTGGATTCGCATTAAATGAGACATTCTTTGTTAAATTTTGTTAACACGTTAATTTTGCGCCTTAACATCCCGTATCGTGCAGCTTAATCCCTTGAACGCGATATCTCCGGTTGACGGAAGATATTTCGAATCTGTTAAAAACCTCAGCCCGTATTTCTCGGAATTTGGTCTCATCCGATATCGCGTGCAGGTGGAAATCGAATACCTCTTGTCGCTCTCGGCTGTCCTCCCCGAGCTTACTGACTTTCCGGCCCATCAGATCAGTGACGTCAGAAAAATTTACAAGCAGTTTACGGAGCAGGATGCTGCCGAGATCAAAGAAATTGAAAAGACAACCAACCACGATGTCAAGGCGGTTGAATATTTTTTGAAGAAGCGATTCGAAGGATTGAAACTGGGTTTTCTGAAGGAGTTTATCCACTTCGGATTGACCTCCCAAGACATTAACAACACAGCCATTCCTTTGTCGTTGAAAGAATTCATGACGCGCGAATATCAGCCGTTACTCGAAGATCTCATCCGCGATATCAACTTATGCTCGAAGGAATGGAAAGACATTCCCATGCTTGCACGGACGCACGGACAGCCGGCTTCTCCTACCCGACTAGGAAAAGAGATCGGAGTATTTTCAACTCGAATCGAAAAGCAGCTCGTTCTCCTGAAGACCATACCGTTCTCTGCGAAATTCGGTGGCGCCACCGGTAACTTCAACGCGCACGTTGTGGCGTATCCGGAAGTTGAGTGGGCAAAATTTGCCGATGAGTTCTGCCAACACCTTGGACTCACGCGTAGTTTCCCGACAACGCAGATCGAACACTACGACAACCTTGCTGCATTGTTTGATAACCTCAAACGCATCAACACCATCCTGATCGATTTTGCGCGCGATGTATGGCAATATGTGGCGATGGATTATTTCAAACAAAAGATCAAAGAAGGTGAGATTGGATCGTCAGCGATGCCGCATAAGGTCAATCCAATTGATTTTGAAAATGCGGAAGGTAACCTTGGGTATGCTAACGCGATTTTTGAACACCTTTCCGCTAAGCTTCCAATCTCACGGCTTCAGCGCGACCTCACAGATTCTACTGTACTCCGGAACATAGGCGTACCGTTGGCCCACACGTATGTTGCGTTCAAATCGCTGCTCCGTGGAATCGCCAAATTGCAACTCAATCAGGCCGCCATCGAAGCAGACCTCGAAGACAACTGGGCGGTTGTTGCAGAAGCCATTCAAACGATTCTGCGTAAAGAAGGCTATCCGAATCCATATGAGGCACTCAAAGGTCTTACGCGGAAGAATGAGAAGATCACCAAAGAAAGCATCTCCAATTTTATCGACACGCTGAATGTGAAAGAGGGTGTGAAGAAGCGGTTGAAGGAGATCACTCCGTTCAATTATACTGGTGTTTGATTCTAATATTGTGCTAATGTGTTAATGTGTTAAAGTGCTAATGTGGGTCACCCGCGGAAATTAAGGTTCACATTAACACATTAACACCTTAACACCTTAGCACCTTAGCACCTTAACACCTTAACACAAACTCAACTCACTCCGGAGTTTCTACATACAACAAAGTCTTACTCGCAAAATCATAGAGCGTGAGTCTGCGCAGTTGATAGTACGAAGTCCAGAAGGATTTCAGTGCTTCGATATAGCTCATTTTTGCGTTGTCTTTTTCTTCGAGTGCGATGTTGAGGTTAGTGATATCGATTTTGCCGATCAGGTAGCGATTTTGAGCAACATTGTAGCGCTGCGCTGCAACTTCATCTGCTTTTTTCGTAATGTCAATCTGCATGCGCAGAAGTTCGAATTGTCGAACGAGCGTCATGATATCCTGCTCGAATGTAACCTCATCCTGTTCGATGATGTAGTCGGTTAGTTTTTTATTAGCGATGGCGCTTTTCATCATCGCTTTGTTTCGACCCCAGTTTAGAACTGGGATACTAAACGTCACACTTACCTGTTGCTGTTCAAGTGGATCCTGATATACATCGTTGAGCACAACACCGTTGTTATTCAAGCCATACGCTGCGGACACGGACGTCTGAAAGCGATTACCGCGAGCACGTGCAAGATCACGTTCTGCCTGAAGGCGCTGACGTTCGAAGCTAATGAACTGCGCGCGATTTTTCTTGGCGTGATCAATGGCTTCTTCCATGGAAACGTCAAACATCGGGATGCTCTCGGGCAAAATCAATTCTGGAAATGCATCGTTATCGCGGAGGCCGAGGTAAGTGCGTAATTCGAGTCGAGCTGTCTCAAGATCGAGGTTAGCCTGCCCTACTGCCTGACGCGACCTTAATAACTGAAGCTCGACCTGAAGAAGTTTGTCTTGTGATGTTGTTCCGATGTTGTAACGGCCTTGCTCAATTTTATAAATCGTATCGTTGTTAGCGAGGTTAAACGTGGCGATCTGAAGTTTGATTTGTTCTTGCAATACGTTGAAGAAACGCAATGCACTCTGTTCTGAAATAAATTCCATTTGCTCAACGTACTCGCGTTTCGATTCTTCATAGATCAACGGCTGAATTTTTCGTTCCCATTTCAAGGGATTGAAAGCGAACAGAGGTTGCTCTAATTCAACATTCATCACCGACCCACTCCACTGCTCGGCAGCTTCAGCGGTTCGAAAATCCTTAAAGTAATTCAAACTGGTATTGGCGGATATCGTGGCTCCTGTCATGAAAATTGGCTGTACCAGTCCAAGCCGAACGTTGTTGAAGGTCTGCTCTACAGGTATGTATTTGTAGGTACCGTCTGGCTGAGGGATTGCATTCACCGACTTTGCATACGTTGGTAACATTCCTACCAGAACAAGTTGAGGGTTGAAGTTCGTTTTGTACGAACGATATGCCCAGAAGCGATTTTCCTTTCGAGTTTCCGCTTGTTTTGAAAACGGAGACTGCGCTTTCGCGCGAAGAATTACGTCTTCGATTGTGAGCGATTGTTGCTGAGCTGAAGCAGAAAATGTACAGAGATATATAAGTAAGATTAAAGCGTAGCGTAAGTTCAGTTTATTCATAACGCAGAGAGGTAATTGGGTCTTGATTAGCTGCTTTCCGTGCCGGTGCGATTCCAAAGATCAACCCCACAGTTGCAGCCACACCGAAGGATAAGATGATTGATGTAAAGGTGATAATGGTTGGAATGCCAGCGAACTCGCTCACGAGATAGGCCATTGAAACTCCGAGAATGACACCGATGATTCCCCCGGAAATACTGATCATAATGGCTTCAAACAAAAACTGTTGTACGACATCACTCTTCTTTGCACCTATCGACAAACGCAAGCCGATTTCCTTGATGCGTTCAAGCACGGAAGCCAGCATAATATTCATGATACCGATTCCTCCGACCAACAACGATATGCCAGCAATCGCGCCAAGCACATAATTGAAGATGTCGTTTGTGCGTTGCTGTTGTTTCAAAAGTAGTTCAGGGATTTCGATCTCGTAATCGACTACATCATAATGACGTCTCTTCAGAATGCGCGACATTATTTCGGCTGCGGGTTGCAGCATGGCGGTCTCATTCACCTGAATCACAAGGCGGTCGAGCTGATGGTAATTTTTGCGTTCCGCGAGTTGCGCAGGATCTTCCTCCTCATTGGTGGAACCTCCGATGACGAAGAAATTTCCGCTTTGTTTCATAGCCTCCTGGCGCAATTCTTCTGCTGTGACCATGTCGCGGTTTTTGTATCGCACCAGCATGGTTTGAAGGGGGACATAGACGTCCATGTTAAAATCGCGTATGCCGAGCTTCGAAATGCTATTCTTTGAAACTAGTCGCTCTTTCAACACACCCACGATGGTCAACCAGTTCGTACCGACTTTAATATTTTTACCAATCGGGTTTTCGGTGGGGAAAAATTTCGCTTTCACACCCTGGCCAACAATACAGACAAGCGTGCCGTACCTTTTTTGTTCTTCGTTAAAGATCTGGCCTTCCTGAATTTCAAAGTTGAAAATTTCAAAATAGGAAGGATCAACACCGATCAGCTTAGCTGATCTCCTGTAGCCCTTGCGTACAATACTCGTTTCAAGGATAATTTCGGGACTGACCTTAGTCAAGCCTGGAATTGTCTGGACGATGTTATTGACATCGCGGACGGTAAGGCCAGGGGAAAACTTCTTTTGTTCTTTTTTGCCAGATTCCTCTTCGATTTTCGCTTCCTGTTGTTCGATGATCGGTTTGATGACGATGTTATTCACACCGACAAGCTTGATTTGCTCGAGAATTTCCTGTTGTGCGCCATTTCCAATGGCAAGCATGGCAATGACGGCAGCCACACCGAAGATGATGCCCAGAGCCGTAAGCAGGGAGCGCAGTTTGTTAGCCGTTACAGCGTTGATCGCGATGTAAAGGTTCGCTAAGAGACGTGGTGAGATCATCCCGCTATTGTTTGGTGGATGAAATGACTTTATCAGCAGGCGCAGCAGGGACAGCTTTGTCGTCCGACTTTTCCTCTTTCTTCTTTCGTTTGCCATCCATCTCCTTCAGCAATACGAAATCGTCATCTTCAAGATCAGCGTCTTCCGGTAACGAAAGGTAAACACGGTCTCCTTCATTCAAACCAGTAACGATAACAGCATCGTTCGAATTGGTCTCACCAACAATTACTTCCTGCTTGATTGTTTTGATGCCTTCTTTCTTATAAACGAAGGTGATCGTGTCAAAATGACTATGCAGACTTTCCAAAGGAATAAAAAGCACATTATCTTTTATACTCGTAAGAATCTTATTGCTAGTAGTCATGGAGGGTCGCAGGGTTAGGTCCGTTCCCTTGATCTCCACTGACACTTCGAATACTTTAGCATCTGAGTTTGGGCGTTGTTCGCCAACGTTGGCTACACGCACTACGTTCCCGGCCAATCGCTTTTCAGGATAAGCGTCCAGGCCGATATCAACCTTTTGACCCACCTGCACTCTGCGAACGTCAACTTCATTAACGTAAGTCTTTGACATCATAACCGTCAGGTCGGGGAGTGTAGCCACAGTCGGATCCCAGGTTCCAACGCGTGATCCCGCTTTGATAGGCTTGCCGCTCCAGTCTTTCTGATAGATTACCATTCCGTCTTCCGGTGCAAGCACATTGAACTCCGACATAACAGTAGTCATACCGTTGAATTCTTCCTGGACTTTCCGAAGCTCAGCAGCTACTTCACGCATTTTTTCGATGTTCTGCTTCTTCTTGATCTTATAGTTTTCTTCAGCCTGTTCGAAAGCACGCTTTGCCTTTTCTTTGTTTATTTCGTTTTGTTTAATGGTTGCCGGAGGCTCAAACTTTGATTGCTCAAGAATGATTTCCTTTTCCTGCAACTCGTAGCGGAGGTTGATCAATTCGTCACGCGATTGACGCATTTGAAGTGTCGTATCCAATTGTGTTTGCACAAACTTGGAGTTCGCCTTTTCCAACTCGATCTGCTTTTGATTGTACTTTCCCTGGAACTCGGAACGATCGAGTGTAGCAACCCAATCTCCCTTTTTTACCAGCGTGCCCTCATCAATGATACTTTGAACGTTGATATTCCAGACCTCGTAATTTCTGACCCGGCTGGGTCCCTGGATTTTTACAGAATTCTTTGCTTCCAGTTCGCCTGTGGTCTCAATTTCAACTTTGAACGGACCTTTTTTAACACTCGCTAGAATATCGGCAACGTCAGATGCCTTATTTCCTTTGACGATGAAGTAGGCTACAAGTAGGACCACCACAACGCCTGCCCCGATGATCAGGTTCTTCTTTTTCATTGATTAGGTTTGATAAGGGTTATTTTTTATATACTCGAAAGACCTGGAATGGTTACATAGGTTGCATCCACCCAAATCCTATAAATTCCTGTCGTGTAAAATAAAAATGCTGATGTCTTTCGGCAATATCCCTCAAAACATCAGCACCTTTTGTTAACGATTGGTTAATCCATTAATTATTGCGGAACACCTTTTTTTACCGTGAATCTGCTCAAAGCCGTGTTCCTATCAATCTGGCCAGCAGCGAACTCTTTTAATACTGAGTTCTTGATATTCAATTCTACGGTGCTTGGGATTCCACAACCTTTGCACTTGGTGAGGGCTACGTTGAACACCAGTACCTCATCATTACCAAGGCTTCTCAAGGTCCGTCCGTATTCAAGAATATTTTCCTTCAGTTCCTGTTCGAATTTAGGATACAGTTCTGTCACCTTCTTATCACGCGTCTCCTTATCCACCTCAGTCATTCCTTGAGTAGGAAGGGTCAGTTTGCCGGGCATTGGTTCATTGCTGCTGAATACCTCCATGTAGTAGATAACGCCATAGTCTTTCAGTCGCTCGTAGTAGATATTGTTCTCAGATGAGAAGTACGTTTTTGCAAGATCTGTACGATAGAGACGACCAATGATGCTGGTTAACAATTCGAGGTCTGGTTCTTTGGTGTCAACCACTTCCGTATTTACCACTTTTAGCTTTGCCAAAGCCTGATCACGTGTCATCTTACCTTGCTTGTATGCGGTGATGTCGCTCTTCAGCGCTTCAATGGAAATGTGCTTGCGCTTGTTTTCCTTATAATACCAGGAGCGATTTTCATTTTTGTTGGTCACTACGATCCGTTCATTAGCTGGCAGTTGTGTGAGGAAGTCAGAATAATCCACAACAAAATCTTTTGCTGCTTTGATCAGGCGATTGTTGTAGGCTTCGCGTGCACTGTCCAATGACACTCTTCTCTTTTCCATTGCTTTATCCTGGAGGGACGCTTCCTTTTCATTCTTTGCCTTTACCTCGCGATCAGCCTCCTGTGAGTAGCTATAGGCTACCCTTGGTGAAACTGCATCCACCTCGCGATAAATGACTGTTCCTTCTCCTCGGCCCGGAATAAACATGGGCGCGCTGTAATCGCTCGGTAAGCGGAATGTTACACCATATCCCTCCTGATAAATTCCTTTTACCTCAAGTCCAAAAAATCTGCCCTGGGGTGTCACTTCCTGGCGTATCAATGTTGAAAGTACATTCTCTGCCACTTCGATGTCACGTTCCATTCTGTCTTCGTCAATCTTTTGAGCAAAGGTCGTTTGCGCCAGCAAGGTCATTACGAGCATCGCCACCGCCCCAACTCTAACTATCGTTTTCATATCCTTCATGATTGGTCGTATTAAAATTTTTGATTTCTAAGATTAATGCCTTTTTAAAATTTCCGTGCGTACGGAGTTAACTCTCAATTTTTCTTTTCTGTTGTGTTCTGTGGTCCGACTGAGCTAATGATGCTTGTCAAAATCTGTTCAGTTTCCTGTCGGAACACATTTGAATTTTCTTCAATGCTGTGCAAACGCGTCTGCACAAGTTGAAGATCATTGTTTCGTTGTTGCTGCAGGTATTTGTCAAAATCAACAAGCAGTGATTCGATGTACGTCTTTTGTTGGGCACTGGTCAGCTGAAAGTAGTCTTTAACTTGTTGCATGTTTTCAGCCTGCAGTGTAGCCACGTAATTGCTGATCTGTTCTTGTGTCGCCAGGGATGCAGTTTTCAATACTTCATCCACTTTGGCTGAATTTACAGCGAGGTTCTCTCGAATAGAGGCCGTCAGTTTCTCTTGTGACTTTTTCCAGGTAGATTCGATTGCCGAATTATTTGCCGTTAGTGATTCGTTAATCATCTGTTGAACTTGTTCTGCCGTGAGCTCGGCTGGAACTTGTTTTTCAATCACCACCGGAGCACTCTTCGCTGGCTGTTCCTCACCAAAACTAAGTTTAAATTCATTTCCATTCAGGCTTATTCGTGTACCGGTCAGGCTTCCCACCAAAATGATTAGCAGCAATGATGCCGCTATACTCACGATCATTCGAAGGTAAGGAGTATTCCAGAGGAATCGCTGACGTGATCCTTCAATGATGATCGGTGGAGCGATCACTTCTTTATCTTCCACTGAGGACATAATCTTCCTCAGGCTTTGAAATTTCTCAAACTCTTTTCTGGCTTCGGCATTCTCGAGCAGGTATTGGTCGATCTTCACTTTCTCCTCCCCTTCTGCCTCACCGTAGAGGTAAGCCATCCAATCTTTTTCGTCTGGTTTATAATTCATAGCCGACTGTATCTTTATTGATGTTTTTCTTTTCTAAAATTTTCCTCAGTCCGTCAAGACCATAATACATTCTTGACTTGACTGTATTCTCGGAGATGTTGAGCACTTCCGCAATCTCCCGAAATTTTAATCCTTCATATTCTTTCATGATCACCACCTCGCGTTGCTCTTCGTTTAACTCAAGCAAAGCCTGCTGAAGGATGTCCGAAAGTTCGAGTTGTTCGAGTTGTTTCTCCGGATTATCTCTTCGTTGTGCTGATAATTCCCATCGTGGCGAATCTTCAGCTTCGTTGTTCCACACCGAATCAAACGAAAGCGACCGATTGTTTTTAGTTTTCCTCGCTTCTTCGCGGCAGTAGTTGACTGCAATTTTATAAAGCCACGATTTAAACCTCAGGGTGTCCTGTAAGCCAGCCAGGTTCTTGCACATTGAAATAAACGTTTTCTGAGAGACTTCCATGGCCATGTCATGATCCTGGAAAAATTTAAAGCTGAAGTTATAAATTCGTTTATACCACAGTTGGACAAGTTTACCTTGGGCATTCTGATCGCCCTGTTTTGCCCTCAGGATCAGCGCATCCGAATGCATCATTGCAATGTCAAGTAAAGTTTCAGCATGCATAACTTGCTTTTCGCCTCCATCAGGCTGGTTTAGGCCCTTTTTACATCGTTTCTGCTATAAAGATGGGACGTTACGGCAAATAGTTTTACCAGAAAGCAATATTTTTACGACCCCATTTGGACGTAGGTTTTCAACTTCGGGTGGGTGTTGGACATGAAAAAGTTGATTTCATTTGTAATCCGGTTTGTTCCGAGAAAGTACCTTCAGCGTGTATCTGGCATTGGGCTGAAAGTGCTTGGCCTCCTTTATGCTGGAAACAATGTTCTCTGCCCGGTCTGTGGAAGCGGCTTCCGAAAGTTTTTGCCGTACGGGCGAATCAACGCGCGGCCGAACGCGTTATGCCCTAGTTGCCAATCGTTGGAGAGGCATCGGCTGATCTGGCTCTACCTAAAGACACAAACTGAATTTTTCAAAAAACCGATGGATGTTTTGCACATCGCGCCCGAAGCCTGTTTTATGAAGGCCTTTGAGCGTATGCATGGCGATCGATACATCACGGCCGATATTGAATCACCCCTTGCGAAAGTGAAGATGGATATCCATTCGATTCCATTCGAGGAAAATTCCTTTGATGCTGTTCTTTGTAACCATGTGCTGGAACACGTGAATAATGACATCGAGGCGATGCGCGAGATTAATCGCGTTTTGAGACCAGGAGGTTTTGCCGTGTTGCAAGTGCCTTTTTTTAATCCCATCCCTGAGCGAACTTACGAAGATCTTTCCATAACAGACCCGCGCGAGCGTGAGAAAGCGTTTGGGCAAGACGACCACGTTCGCAAGTATGGACGGGATTATTCGAAACGAATTGCAGAAGCTGGGTTGAAACCTGTGGAAAACAACTTCGTCAACGAGAAGACAGATTCAGAGAGAGAGAGATTTGGCCTCGTCAGGGGGGAAACCTTGTTCATTGGAGTCAAGGCTTAGGTCTTCTCCCTCGTATTTTGAGATAAATACCAGTAACAACCCCCGCAATCAGAAGCCATTCCGCGTCAATTGGAACGTGCGGCCCTCCACAAGGAGGGCTTCCGCATCCGCCATTTCCATTGCCTTTACCATTTCCGTGTCCGTTCGCATTGCCGTTGCCTGGCTGCCCATCCGATGCAAGAAAGGCGATAATCAGCAGCAATGTGCCTATAAATCTTCTCATAGCCTTCTCTTCTAATAGCGTGGAACTCTTCAATGAAGTTAGGCTCAGCACTTTTGATTAAATGTTTGGTAGAGTTCAAATGGTACTGCTATAAGTCGCATCACCAGAAACGGTCTGACTAAAATCTTTGGCGCCCGCCAAAGAACATGGATTGAGCCCAATTGAGTATTTATTGTTTTAAGGCTGAAATAGTTTTGATGAAGCCTCATGCACATGGTCACACGTTTTTCACCTTTCGCCACTTGGTTTTTTTTACTCGCTTTGCTCTTGTATGGGAGAGCAACAGGTCAGGTTATTCACACACTTGATGACGGGTACTACTGCGTTGTTGGAACGTTTCAATTCACCCAAAACGCCCTGGCGTTTAAACAATCAGTGATAGCGAGGGGCATATCTGTAGAAATCGGGAAAGACATTGCTACCGGATTTAACTATGTTCATTTGGGAAAGGCTTCGAGTAAGGAGAATGCCGTCACGAGTGCACTTCTCCTGCGTAAGCAAACTTCGTTTTCGGACGCATGGGTAAAACGCGTTGGAGCCGAACCCGACCAGAGCGCAGCTGTTGCGTCTGACTCTACAATAGTACAAGTCAGCGAACGGCTCGTATCGCTGTCCTCCGCCCAACGTCCCGTAATGACGCAGGTAGAAGTCGGCTCCAATAACACGATGCGCTATTTGCTCAACAAACTTACTGTACTCGATCACGTCTATTTTTTTACAGACGCATCGGTGCTCGAACCGGAATCCCAAGACGAACTGACCACACTGCTTCAGCTCCTTGAGTCTAACGCTACGTATCGTATTCGACTGCATGGACATTCAAACGGAAACAAACGTGGTAGAATCATCTCGCCAGGGGAAAATCTATTTAGTCTGGAAGGGGCAACAGAAACTTTTGGCACAGCGAAAGAACTGGCAGCAAAACGGGCTGGCGTGATAAAGCAATTTCTCGTAAAAAACGGCATCGCTGAAGATCGAATTGAGACGATATCCTGGGGCGGTGACAAGCCGCGTTATAACAAACGCAGTGAAGACGCCAAAAAGAATTTGCGTGTTGAGGTAGAGATATTACCTAATTAACCAAACAGGCCACAGTTCGTCACTGTGGCCTGTAGTTTAAACTTAAAACCTGTTACTATTTTTTGCGGATGTAAATATCTCCGTTATAATTCTTCATAGTCATTTCCGGACCACCTCCATTGATGTTCCCCTTCTTCCAGTCATCAATGACAATTTTGAATGTACCGGATTTCGTATCCTTCTTCTGCACCGGGCCACTGCTCGTAATCTCCATATCGAAGCCTGTGTAGATTTCGCCTTGCTCCGTCTTCATCTTAAACGAAGCTTTCGTTGCAGCAGGCATCGCAAGGTCAATGTCGCCATTGTAGGTGGAATATGACATAGGTGTATTCTCCGTGATCTTGTCAAAAGTAATTTTGATGTCTCCGTTGTATGTTGTTGCCACCGCTGACCCTGAAATGTTGAGCGCAGTAATTTCACCGTTGTAATTGGTCAGCGCTAGTTCACCCTGAATGTTGCTGACGATAAGATCGCCATCGTTGTAGGTGTGAATATCAAGGTCGAAGCCGGAAGGTACTTCAATTTCAAGATCCATCTTGTTGTTCCATGAGTCTGACGAAATTTTCACATAGTTGTTATTCTCTGAGGCCTCGAGATCCATTCCCCCTCCACTTACGCGCTTCAACCCATCCAGGTTCTTTCCATTGTGGCCACGGCCTCTGTCTTCTTCGTCCTGCTCCGCCTTATATTTTACCAGAATATCTTTTCGTCCTGTACCCTTCACCGTGATTGAACCGTAGTTCAGGTGGGCCTTGAGCTTACCGCGCTTAGCCGGATCGGAAAGAGGAACCGTAAACTCATTTCCTCCTTGCGCAAAAGCAGCAGATCCTACCAAAATCAATCCCAGCGTTATCAAGGTCAGGGCGATTGTTAAAAAATTCCTTTTCATCGTAGTATGTATTTGTAATCGTTGTATGTAATTCATTCTAATTAACTTTTTCTTTCAGGTACACGTTTCCATTGAAAGTTTCGAAGTCCAGGTAGGCGGCTCCTCCGTTTCCGATCTTGTACCGATTACCCGTCACTTTGTATTTTATTCCTTCACCTTTTGAACTCTTCACGACCTGAGCAGGAAGCTTGGTCAGGTTGTCCATGTTCGTGTAAAATTC
>DASWTM010000313.1:0-3835 GCA_036402115.1 Chryseosolibacter sp. | reverse complement strand
GCAGCATCAATGCATCAAATGCAATCGAAGACAATTTCTCGCTGGCAAACTCTTTGCATCCTTTGACTGCAAATTCATTCGTTCCTCCTTCTGGGATCAGGAAAAAATCTCCAAACTTTTCATGAAGACCCTGAATGAATGAGACATCGCCTTTGTTCCGATACGCCTCGCGTGAAATGAAGAGCAGTTTCATCCCGTTGGATTCTGCAAAAGCTAGCGTAGTATTTAACGGTTCAACGCGCTCTCCGCGAATTATGCCTATCGCGTTAAGGCCAATTTCTTTACCTGCCGCTGCGGTCGAGAAGATGTGATTTGAGTATGCGCCTCCAAACGTTATAACCGTTTTATGTCTTAGGCGAATTGCTTCTTCGAGGTTGTACTTAAGCTTCCACCATTTGTTTCCGGAGACGAACGGATGATTGAGATCTTCACGCTTTATCAAAAGCCGAATGCCTGCCCGATCCGCAACACCATGAAAAATTTCCTGTACAGGAGTTTCTGAATAAGCTAACACCCTTTCAAAATATGGAAAAACATGCATTTTAAATTAACTAAAACTCTTAGTTTATTGTATCTAAAATAATTAGTTAATTGCATCAATGATGGACGAGGAAAAAGAAGGGGAGTATTTTAAAGGCCGGGGAGCCCAGATCCGCACTTCAAATAAATTTTTGAAGGAACAATACGTCACTGAGCACATTGAAGGCTTGGACGAACCTCTACTGGCCGCGCCTCAAACGCAGGTGTTTCATGAGCAGCCGAAGAACATCATCAATAAAGTAACAAGTCCTGACTTGGGCATGATGTATTCCATGAACCCCTACCAGGGGTGCGAGCATGGATGCATCTATTGCTACGCGCGAAACACGCATGAATATTGGGGATTTAGTGCCGGAACAGATTTCGAAAGTAAAATCATTGTAAAAGAAAACGCGCCCCAGCTGCTCGAGCGATTTCTGTTAAATCCGAATTGGCAACCGGTGCCGATATCGGTGTCGGGCAACACGGATTGTTATCAACCACTCGAGCGGAAGTTTGAGATCACCCGAAACATTTTGAAAGTATTTGCCCGCTATCGTCATCCCGTGGGTATGATCACAAAGAATGGTTTGATTCTACGCGATCTTGATCTCCTGAAGGATCTAGCGAAAGACAATCTCGTTCATGTGTACATCTCAATCACAACGCTTGATGAAGATCTGCGAAGAGTGATGGAGCCGCGTACTGTCAGCGGAATCAAACGTTTAAAAACTGTTGAGGCGCTGGCAAAAGCCGGAGTTCCCGTTGGCATTATGAACGCGCCAATTATTCCAGGGTTGAATCATCATGAAATTGCATCCATCATCAAAGCTGCAGCCGATCATGGTGCGTTGAATGCCGGAATGACTGTCGTACGGCTAAACGGTTCGATTGGTAAAATCTTCGAGGACTGGCTTCGGAAAAATTTTCCCGACCGTTTTGACAAAGTCTGGAATCAGATCTGCACCCTGCATGGGGGAAACGTGAACGACTCGCAGTTCGGAAGAAGAATGAGTGGTGAAGGCAATTTCGCAGAAGCGATACACCAGCTCTTCAACGTATCGAAAAAGAAATACATGGCAGGAAGAAAAATGCCTGCGATGGATTTAACAAAGTTCAGGAAGGGTGGAAACTTGAGTCTGTTTTAGTCCACGGCTTTCGGTCCACGGTCCACAGCAACCCATCCGTGGACCATGGACTGTCAACTGTCGACACTACGCCTTAGCATAGTGCTTGTAAAAGGCAACAATCGTCTCAATACCGATCAGAAAATTTTTCACACCATAATGCTCATTTGGAGAATGGATCGCATCGCTGTCGAGCCCGAATCCCATTAATACCGTGTCTAGTCCAAGCTCGCGCTTAAACAAAGCAACGATCGGAATACTTCCACCATCGCGTGTTGGAATCGGAGTTTTGCCCCACACTTCTTCAAACGCTTTGCTTGCAGCTTTAAATGCTTTCGAGTCAGTAGGTGTAACCGCAGGCTCACCACCGTGATGTGCCATCACTTTGACCTTCACGTAAGGAGGAGCTATTTTTTGGAAATGCTTCGTAAACAACTCCGTGATTTCAGCGCTCACTTGATTTGGAACGAGTCTCATGGAGATCTTCGCATGTGCTTTTGATGGCAATACAGTCTTAGCACCTTCACCCGTATATCCACCCCAGATGCCATTGACATCAAGCGTTGGTCTAACACCTGTGCGTTCAAGGGTTGTATAACCTTTCTCGCCTTTTACTTCATTGATGTCGAGATCTTTTTTATACGCATCCAGGCTGAAAGGAGCGCGGTTTAATGCTTCTCTTTCTTTCGTGCTCAGCTCAGCAACTTTATCATAGAATCCGCCAACAGTAACACGTCCATTCTCATCATGCAGGGAAGCAATCATGCTGCTGAGCACGTTGATGGGATTGGCGACAGCGCCCCCATAAACCCCGGAATGCAAATCCCGGTTCGGTCCGGTCACTTCTACCTCCATGTAGCTTAATCCTCGCAAACCAGTTGTGATTGAAGGATGTTCTAATGATATAAGAGCTGTGTCAGAAATAAGAATGACATCGGCTTTGAGTTTTGCTTTATTCTCCTTTACAAACGTACCAAGATTGTCTGAGCCAACTTCTTCTTCCCCTTCAATCATAAATTTTATGTTGCAGGGAACGAGATTGTTTTTCATCATGATCTCGAATGCCTTCACGTGCATATACACCTGGCCTTTATCATCACAAGCGCCTCGTGCATAGATCTTGTCGTCTTTGATCACCGGCTCGAATGGTGGTGAAGTCCAGAGGTTAAGCGGATCCGCGGGCTGAACATCATAATGACCGTATACCAGCACCGTTGGCAATGACGGGTTGACAATTTTTTCAGCATACACAATAGGATGGCCCTTCGTTTCACACAGCTCTGCTATATCAACACCGGCCGATTCCAGTTTAGCCTTCACAAATCCAGCGGCTTTTCGCACATCACCTTTATGCCTGCTGTCCGCACTGACAGAGGGTATTCTAAGCCAGTCGAATAATTCTGAAAGAAACCGGTCTTTATTGTTGCTGATATATTCTTTTACCATAGACGTGATTGTAGTGGCGCAAATTAAGTAATGCAATCGCTGCCAACCAACTAATTCAGTTTAATCTTAAGTATCGTGGTCTCTTTTAATTTTGACGGATTTTTGATTTTTCCATTGTTGCCCATCAGTTGAAACAACTGGCTATTGGCGATGAAGTAAAACTCGTCACCAATGATCACTCCGGTTGTAGGCGTGTCAAATTCCGGAACTCCCACCGCTAAATGTCGGATATCGGTAATGGTCTGGTTATCGTCACTTAACGTCATCTCAACAACACCTTCTGGGAAGGTAACATTCTGCACTGCGATGAGCTTGTTCTTATATCGGTATAGCCCATCAGCACCGATGATGAAATAGTGTGCATGCCTGATGGATTTGATTTCTTTTGTTGTGAGATCGATCGATACAATTCCTTGTCCTCCAGCAGTACTGACAATGATTTTCTTTTCATCCGCTGTGGCAGTAATTCCGTTGGGATAAGGGATCGTTCCACCTTTGATGAATGGCTCCGCCTTATCGCTGCCATTTTTAACAAGGTAAATTCCGGCACCATCGGAGTCCGTCACATATGCATCACCGTTACGTGTAATGTACAAATCGTTGAACAGGTGCGGGGTTCCGTCTTTTATCGTGATTCGTTTTACAAGTTTTTTCGTAGCAAGGTCATATATATGGATGTTTGCTTCACGGTTCAAGGTGTCGTGCTCGGCTGTATTGTTGCAAGCCCAGAGCTGCCCGTTAAA
>DASWTM010000312.1:0-2758 GCA_036402115.1 Chryseosolibacter sp. | reverse complement strand
AGTATTGCTAATACGTCACTATAACATTCAAAGGCTGCCCTACTGGGTGGCCTTTTTTTGTTTCATCGATTTTAACAACCTGTTAACAATCAGTTACCTTCTGGCGGAAACTGAAATCTATACCTTTAGCGAAACCTAACTTCATGATACGCCCTCTTGCGCTTTTATCGATGATGCTGATTTCTTCACTCAGCTATTCCCAAAACACGTATAAGCTTGACTTCACAGTAAAGGGCATTAAACCCGGTCCGGTTTATCTTGGGTTCTACCTGCAGGAAAAGACGTTTGCAACGGACACCACTGAAGCCAACCCGTCCGGAATATTCTCCTTTACTGGAACAAAGAAACTAGCCCACGGCATCTACTTTCTTCTTCAGGACGGCAACCTGCTTTTCGACTTCATCATTGGAAACGACCAGGAGTTTGCCATCGAGACGTCTTCTGAAGACTATATTAAGAACATGCTTGTGAAGGGGGATGATGATAACCGGTTGTACCTTGAAAACCGAAAACTCCTGATGGAGGCGCAGAAGTCAATTGAACCGCAGATCAAAATTCTGAAGGACAGCACTGCCGCACCAGAAGCTAAAAAGGAAGCGAACAAAGTCTATGAAGAAACAGGGAAGACCGTACTCGCGCAGCAGGAAAAGATCATCCAGTCAAATCCTACGAGTGTAACTGCGCGATTACTAAAGATGCACAAGCCGATCAATGTGCCCGAGCCACCTAAGAAAGCTGACGGGTCTATTGATTCAACCTTCCAACTTCGCTACTACAAGCAACATTACTTCGACAACTTCGGACTTGGTGATGAAGTGACACTGCGCGTGCCTAAGGTTGTCTATTGGGAAAAGGTGCAGAATTATTTAGACAAGTTGTTCATCCAGCAACCCGATACACTTGTAAAGGAACTAGATAAGTTGATCAAGCTGGCAAAGCCGAATCAGGACACCTATAAATACCTCGTGTGGAACGCCATCGTATATTATCAGAACCATAGCATTATGGGGTTGGATCAGGTGTATGTGAAGCTCGTTGATAAATATATCACCTCAGGCGAAATGGATTACTGGCTCGACAAGAAGACAGTTAGTAACATGAAGGATTATGCCGGCAAATTAAGGCGTGCTCCTATCGGAACGAAAGCACCCAACCTGATCATGCAGGATGCGCAACTGCAGCCGAAATCCATGTATGACATCAAAAGCAAGTATACCGTGTTGTTCTTTTTCAAGCCAAGCTGTGGTCATTGCCGTGAAGAAACACCCAAGCTTGTGAGTCTCTACAATGCGAAGAAGAAAGCGCTGAACTTTGATGTTTTCGCTGTCTCTACCGATACCACAATGAAGGAAATGAAAGACTTCATCCGCGATTTTAAAACACCGTGGACAACGGTGAACGGACCACGCAGCTACATAAAGGAGCATTTTTCAAAGCTATATTATGCGGAACTCACACCGACCGTTTACGTGCTTGACCAAAACAAAAAAATCATCGCCCGAAGAATTGATGTTGAGCAGATCGATGATTTCCTGGAAAATTATGAAAAGATGCTCGCCCGAAAAGGTGGGCCAACACCTTAACGCTCGCTAACTAAATATGCTGCCCGTCCGCATGCGTATAGCCATGTAGTTGTAGATTAATTTACCGTGATTTCCATTTCTCATCCCAACGGGGTGATGTTTCGGTGAACGAATTGATGAATCGTTGACGGCATGGGATTTTCGCCAAGTTGCAAAAATAACTTCCAGTCCCATGTTCAAATTAATTAATTGTATTTGCCTGGCAGCAGCTGCTTTGGCACTCTTCAGTTGCGCTGATGAAAATGTTACCCCGTTAACTGACGCAAAGACTTCTTTGAAGAGCCATGTTGATCCATTGGTTCCTTACACGTACGAATCACTTCCAAACGGAACAGTAAAACTTACATTCACAAACAACACAGGTCACACAATTGTTGGTGACGTAATCCGCGAAGGCGTCTCCTACACGCAGAATGGCTACATCCTGACTGAGTTCCGAGTCGCAGATGGAGAAACACACGTATGGATCGATGACACCGTCATTCCAGCCACGTATCGTTACATTTTCGAATACATCGTGGAGGGCACACCCGACTATAAAATAAACTTCGATACGATCACCGTCACTTCCAACATTCCCGCTATTGGCGACTTCTTGCTTCTACCGCCAGACGGAGGTGAAGCGTATGAAACATTGAGAAACGGCTATGAAATTCAAATTGCCGGAGTGAACGTCAATCCTGAAACAAATGCAGATCTGACAAAGTCAGTAGTGTTCATTCTTAACGGAACAGAGTATGTTGACAACTCAGCTCCGTTCACACTTTTTCCAGAAGGCACAGCCAATCTTCAAAACGGAGAATACACGTTAACTGCGATCGCATATCCTAAGAAAAAAGGCAAGGGTGTTGCGGGTGATACTGCAACCGTAAACTTCACAGTCAATAACTTGTATTATTAGGGTTCACCTTCGATTGAGATACTATGAAGCAGGGCATGTGATGTGCCTTGCTTTTTATATTTACTAAATACATTCTTGAACTCGGGCGAACGCTCAGTGATCAGCCGATACTGCGCTCAAGTAAGAGACGCGTTTCTTCGAGGTCGAGTTCGTATTCAAGTTTTCGCAACACCTCGTCCGTGATAGCCCCGTCTCTTCGCAATTTTAGAATGAGGTTTCGTTCCATCTTCAACAAATCTTTTTGAATGTCATGAAGCTGCGCGATTTGTTCTTT
>DASWTM010000311.1:0-8820 GCA_036402115.1 Chryseosolibacter sp. | reverse complement strand
GAAAAACTAAATTTTACCACGGCCGCCAGAGTTCCGTTATTAAATTTCGTCCTGCACAATGTGTTCTGGATTCCACTAGTTCTCATTGGCTTCGATCCGTTTATGATTTTCACCGTAGAATCGATCGGATTTCTTTTCGCTTTCTATCAGCATACGCAAGTGATTGGCAAAATGCGTATGGTTGACTGGATCCTCAACACACCGTCACACCACCGCGTGCATCATGCTTCGAACCCAGCTTATCGAAACAAAAACTATGGCAACGTGCTGATCATTTTCGATCGGCTATTCGGAACCTTTAAAGCCGAGGATGAGAAGATTAAACCGGTCTATGGCCTCGAGGAAAACCTTGGAACTTACAATTTGCTCGTTGTCGTCTTTCACGAATGGGCCGCCCTGTGGCACAAAAAAGATTAAAACCAATGCGCGTCATCAAAATCGTTCGGAACATTGTCATCGCAGCGCTGTTAGCCGCAGCTGCCTATCACCTCGTACAGTTCGCTACGATGGGTGGTGAGCCGGGATCCGTCAGACACCTGTTGTTCGTTGCAATCGATGTGTTTTCCGCGTTCGGTATCCGCAAACCGTTTCAATTCTTCCCAATCTTTTTTGCTGCCTTTACACTTCAACAGTATTGGTCACACGGAATGGAGCTGATTGACACCTGGAGTGATGAAAAAAGGATAGATTGGGTGAGTGTCGGGGTGTTAGTAATTATGGCGTGCGGACTGTGGACGCTGCTGACTCACCCGAAACGGCTTGTTCACGTGCTACTGAAGCGTTAAACCTTATTACATTAGTAGCAACAGCAGCCGCGGTCAATCAACCTTATAACCTCCTGCATGTCTAGCTCCATCACCCCTGAAGCCGTACTAATTCCATAAGGTAATAAGGTTTGTGTGTAAAAGGAATAAGGTGCTACTAAGGTAATAAGGTTGGGTTTAGTTCTTTTACGGGGCTCGTGCATCGTGTGATGATCCAATTGACGGTGATGCACAGTCTTTGATGATTTCCGCTAATAATCGTCAATTTTTTAATACTACAAAATAGTATTTTCGCAAAACCCTTCTTATTATTACTACGTAATAGTATTATTCACGCATGAAACACATTCAGCTAGGCGAATTTGAAGAGATTGTTCTACTCACAGTAGGGGTACTGCATGGTAATGCCTATGGTGTCACAATTAAAGATGAGATAGAGCAAAGGCTCAATCGTGAGGTTACCGTAGGGGCACTACAGGTGACGTTGCGCAGACTGGAGTCGAAGGGCTTTCTCAAATCGAAGCTCGGTGATTCTGAGGAGAGCAGGCGAGGGCGACCTAAACTTTTTTTTGAGATCACTGCGTACGGAAAGAAAGCACTTGATTATACGAAAGAGTCGCGCGATGAACTATGGAAGGCATTGCCTAAACTGGTTTTGAAGCTTAAGTAATCACCATGAAAAGAGCTGAGCCCCCGCGTTACCTTTTGCGATTCCTGAAATGGTTTTGCAAAGAGGAATATCACCCAGACATCGAAGGAGACCTGCTGCAGATTTACGACCGAAGGGTAGTCGAGATCGGACAGACGAATGCAAACCTCCGTTTTTTTAAAGACGTGCTTTTCCTGTTTCGCCCGGGAATTGTGCGATCGGGAATTATTAACCAACCTGTCACTAATCACGGTATGATCAAAAGTTATTTTATAATGGGGTGGAGAAACCTCTGGAAAAGCAAACTCTATTCTACATTAAATGTATTAGGACTGACCTTTGGCATGGTCTGTTTCCTGCTCATCGGTCTCTATGTTTATGATGAACTTACGTTCGACAATCAGCATACACAAGGCGATAGAATTTATCGCGTGATAACGCATGAAAAAAATCCCAATAACGAGGCCACAACGGTAGCTGCAGCCGCGTTCATGCTGGCACAAGAATCACGGAATTCTCTTCCCGAAGTCGAGAATACCACTCGCATTCAACGCGTGGGCCGGGCAAACCTGATTGATCCGGATAATCCCGTCCACGTTCAGGAAACCGTTACCATTGCTGATGAGAACTTCCTGAACTTGTTTGATTTCCCTCTTCTCGAAGGAGACAGGCGAACAGCACTAAAAGAGCCAAACAGCATTGTCATTACCGAAGACCTCGCCATGAGAATCTTTGGCCGGAAAGACGTACTGAATAAGTCTGTGAAGTTCGACCACATGCAGACTCCTCTTAAAATCACTGCAGTTTTAAAAAATCATCCGCAGAATTCAACGTTTACCTTTACGAGCATCATGTCGGAGGCAACACAGCTGACGAATGAAAACATAAGACGACAGGCGGAAAGTGATTGGGCTTCGACATCCTTCACCGTGTATGCTTTGTTGCGGCCAGGCGCAAACGCAGATTCGGTTTCGAAAAAGATGACCCGGCTCGTGAACGCAAACGCGTCTCTCGAACCCGGAACGGTTATTACACATAGTCTCCAGCCTTTGAAAGATGTCCACCTGAAGTCTGCTGGAATTGCAGATGGTGCGCGGAACTCCAATGTCGACAGTATTCCTCAGGGAAATCCTGTGTATGTGACGGTGTTTTCATTTACAGCAATTTTTGTTTTGCTGATCGCAGGCATAAACTATACAAACCTGACCACAGCGCGTGCATCAAGTCGACTGAAGGAGATCGGTGTTCGAAAAGCAATTGGTGCAGTTCGCGGCAATTTGATCCGTCAGTTCCTTGTCGAGTCGCTCATTACCACAATCATCTCTTTTCTCGTGGCGGTGTTAATCGTGAGCCTCGTACTTCCAGCCTTCAATAGTTTTGTAAATAAGCAATTTTCGCTCTTAACCAACGTGAGTTTGGTTTTTTGGCTGGCCGCGATTGGAATGATCATCGCCATTGGCCTGCTGTCGGGCGGATACGCTGCCCTGCTACTTTCCCGTTTCAATCCGGTTTCGTTGCTGAAAGGGCTGAAGCTAAAAAGTAACAGCGATTTTTCTGTACGGAAAGCGCTTGTGGTGTTACAGTTCACGATTTCTACCGTGATGATCATTGGGACGATCGTGTTGTTCATGCAGGTCCGCTTCCTCAATAATACTGACCTGGGCTTTAACAAGGAGCTGATGGTAGTAATCGATGTTAATGTACAGAAGGCGCGCTCAAATTTTGAATGGGTGAAGAATGAGATGTCGAAGATCCCAGCGGTGCAAAGTGTTTCCGTATCGTCACGTGTGCCTGGTGAATGGAAAACGATAACGCGCATCAAAGCGAAAAAGGAGGGAGGTGCCGGAGAACTGCAAGTAGCCTATGCCATCGGAGCGGATAAGGATTTTCTCAGCACGTTCGAAATTGAATTGCTGAAAGGCAGAAACTTCAAAAACGATACCGACACCTCGTCCATCATGATCAATGAAACTGCTGCACGACTTCTGGCAATAACAGACGTTGCAGACGAGATTGTTGACATTCCACAAATCGCCCGCAACAATTTCTTCACACCGTTGTATGAGGATCCGAACGCATCGTTCAAGCCGCGCGTAATTGGCATTGTGAAAGATTTTAATTTTCAATCGCTCCGCGCGAAAATAGAACCGCTGATCATCGCATATAATTACAACCCGATTTATCCAATCGATTACTACACGGTCAAAATTCAACCGCAAAACATCCAGGAGACGCTTGACAAATTGAAAGCAATAATGGTGACGAATGATGAACGTGAGCCCTTCGAATATCATTTCCTGGACGATCAACTCGCTCTTTTCTATCTTGAGGACCAGCGTAGCCAGACTATTCTTGGATGGGTTGCAATTGCGAGCGTGGTGATTGCGTGCCTTGGTCTTTTTGGACTTGCCACCTACTCTGCGGAGCAACGCCTGAAGGAGATCGGCATGCGAAAGGTGCTCGGGGCAAATGTTACAAGCATCATGGCACTGCTATCAAAGGACTTCGTGAAACTCGTTCTTATTGCGTGCTGCATTGCCTTCCCGGTAGCTTGGCTCGGTGCGAATTGGTGGCTGCAGGAATACGCCTATCACATCGATGTGGAGTGGTGGATCTTTGCACTGGCGGGCGTTATTGCAACCGGCATTGCACTTCTTACCGTCAGCTACCAGGCAATAAAGGCGGCAGTGGTTAATCCAGTCAAAATCCTCCGATCCGAATAATCAGGTCAATCTATCCGGGGCCCACAGTTGCCAAAACTGCCGCTGTGGGCCTGAAAAACGCCTGTTCAAATTTTCTGGCTATCAAATTTCAAGATTTCCGAAACCCTCCGTAACTTAACACCGTTAAGTAAAACCAGTTTCAGTATGACGGTAGCCAAACGCAAAGAAAAGCATAAGGAAGACTTGAGGGGAAAAATCCTTCAAAGTGCCCGCGAGCTTTTTATGGATCGTGGCTTCGAGCATACATCCATCCGAAACATCGCGGAGAAGATCGATTATTCACCAACAACGATCTATCTCTATTTTAAAGATAAGGATGCCGTGTTTTATGCGCTTCACCAGGAGGGCTTTATCCTGTTAAATCAATACTTTAAGTCATTGAGCTTAGTATCTGATCCGTTTGAGCGTTTGAAGGCCACCAGTAAAGCCTATATTCAATTTGCCATAGAGAATGGAGAGTATTATGATCTGATGTTCATTGTGCGATCACCGATGAATTCCCTCGACAAGGACAGGAGCGAGTGGAAAGAAGGCGACAGTGCGTTCGGTTTTCTTGTTCAAACGATCCAGCAATGTATTGACAAGGGGTACTTTAAAGGCATGCACCCGGAAATTCTTGCGTTCACTGTCTGGGCAATGGTTCATGGAATTGTCTCACTTGAGATCCGAAACAGATGTTCTGTCGTGAGTGAATTAAATCAAAAGGACCTGGCACACAAGGCAAATAACCTTGTCATTGAAATTCTTGAAAGAATGCACAATAAAAACTAAAATTTTTTGTCTTTATACTTAACAGTGTTAACTAAAATAACAATGAAAACCTTGATCCCCCTTAGACGCGCTGCGGTAGGATTTATACTGCTGCTTCCGCTCACCTCGCTAGCGCAGTCACCGCTCGACCTGTACATCCGCGAGGGGCTGAAAAGCAACATCGCGCTGCAGCAAAAGAATCTCTCGCTTCAACAGGCCGAGACTGCCCTCGCGATCGCACGTAATCATTTTCTGCCCTCCATCCAATTGATGGCCGACTATACTTCAGGCGATGGTGGCCGTAGCATAGCCCTACCGGTAGGTGATCTGCTAAACCCCGTTTACCAGTCCTTAAATCAGTTAACAGGAAGTGACGCATTCCCTCAAATCCAGAACGTTGACGAGAACTTCTTTCCGAAGAATTTTTACGATGCGAAGATCCGCACGTCCCTTCCAATTGTGAACTCGGACATTGTGATCAATCGGTCTATTAAAACGAAACAACTCGCGATGGCTGACTTTGAATTAAAAAGCTATCAACGCCAGCTCGTCTTCGAAATCACCGAAGCTTATTTCAAGCACCTCGCTGCAGCCGAAGCGGTGAAGATTTACGAAGGTGCAGAGAAAATTGTATTGCGAAATGTTCAGATCAATGAGTCGTTGAAACGGAATGGTAAAGGGTTGCCTGCGCAGGTCCTGCGATCCAGGAGCGAGGCGGAAAAAGTGAAAGCAGAATTAAACACTGCACGTAACAGCTTCTCCAACAGCAGAAAGTATTTCAATTTCCTGCTTAACCGCGAACTCGATTCTCCAATTGATATTGATCATTCTGTTAGCAACCCGTTGAGCTTCGACTCAACAGCAATCTCAACTTCCAATCGGGAAGAACTGGCGATGGCAAAGATTGGAAATGAGATCAGCCACTCCGTTGTACGTCTGAATCAGCTCAGACGTCTGCCAAAGGTTAACGCATTTCTGGATTTGGGTTCACAAGCCACGAACTGGGAGTTCAACAATAAATCGCAGTATTACCTTTTTGGTGTTCAACTATCGGTACCGTTGTTCCAGGGATTCACTAACCAACTCAATATCCGCCAAAGCAAGCTTGATCTGCGGATGTCAACGCTCTCACTGGAAAACGTTTCGCGCGCGGTACAACTATCTGCGGAACTGGCAGCGAATGAAGTCTTGAACGCACAGAGCAACCTTGCAGCAGCTTCAGAACAGCTGAAGGCGGCTACCAGCTACTTCGAACTCGTTGAGCGCGGGTATGCGGAGGGCATCAATACGTTGATCGAATTCCTCGATGCCCGAAATCAGCTCACGACCTCAGCACTACTTAACAACGTCAGAACTTTCGAGCTCTTGATTGCCAGGGCGAAGTTCGAACGGGAAACAGCAACATCACAAATCCTCTAAAAACATCACCATGAAAAATCCATTAAAGATTGCAGCTACGGTCATTTCAGCAGGTGCACTCATGTCAGTCGTGCTTACCTCCTGTACCGATGGCAAAAGCGGCACAGCAAAAATCGTAAAGAAAAACAGCGCAGTACCCGTTAAGATCATCGAACTGGAAAGTGCCGTGCAACAAGCTACGGTCAAGACATCCGGAAAAATCACGACCGACAATGAAACCTTTCTTGCCTTTAAGTCTGGCGGTGTGATCGACAAGATCTACGTGCAGGAGGGAGACGCAGTGAAAAAAGGACAGCTACTCGCCACGCTCGACCCACGCGAAATAAATGCGATCGTGTCACAGACGAGATTGGGCTATGAAAAAAGCCTGCGCGACTTCGGAAGAGTGGAGAAGTTATACAAAGACAGTGTTGTTACGCTCGAGCAATTGCAGAATGCGCGTACAGCCCTTGATGTTGCGAATGAGCAGCTCCAATCAGCCGAGTTTAACAAACAGTATTCGAAGATCACCGCTCAGCAGGATGGATTTGTCCTTAAGAAGTTTGCCAATCCGGGACAAGTGGTTGGTGTTGGCGATCCAATTCTTCTTACCAATAGCCCGGAAAAAGACAACTGGATACTCAAAGTGAATGCAAGTGATAAGCAATGGTCATCGATCCACGTGAACGACAAAGCGAAAGTCAAGCTCGATGCCTTCCCTGGCGAAGTTTTCGAGGCGAAGGTGATTCGTAAGGGTGAAACATCTGACCCGGCCACAGGCACATTCTCTATCGATCTGCAGGTTAAGAATGGCAAGTCTACGTTTGCCTCCGGAATGTTTGCAAGTGCGGAAATCACGACAAACAATAAATCCGCTGTATGGCAAATTCCTTACGAGGCACTTCTGGACGCAAACGGCAATGACGGTTTTGTGTTTGTAACGTCCGATTACAAAACTGCGATAAAACAATCTGTTACCATTTCGGCCATTGAGCAAGATCGGGTAACGATTAGCAGCGGATTCGAAGACCATAGTGCACTCATCGTATCTGGAAGCGCATACCTCACTGACAAGACTGCCATCACCGTTATAAAATAAACTGATATGAAAATCTCTGAATACGCAGTAAAAAATTATCAGTTTACGCTGATCATGTTTCTGATGGCGGCAGCGGTAGGGATCACCACGTTGCTGAACATGCCGAGAAGCGAAGATCCGGAGACGGAAGCACCCCAATTTGCCATCGTTGTTGTTTATCCGGGTACGAGTCCGAAAGACATGGAGGAGTTGGTAGTGGATCCGGTCGAAGAACGCGTCAACGAATTGGACGATATCAAACGCATTCGTACAACCATCAATGATGGGCTTGCCGTGATTCGTGTGGAATATAAGTACGAAAGCGACCCCGATGAAAAATATCAAGAGTTGGTTCGCGAAGTCGGGTCGCTGCGCAATGAACTCCCACAAGAGATCTTCAGCATTGACATCAACAAGTTCCAGCCCTCGGATGTGAACATCGTGCAACTTGCGCTTATCTCGGAGAATGCCTCTCGTTCAAAACTTAAATACTACAGCGACAAGCTGAAAGAACAGCTTGAGAAGGTTTCGATGCTGAAGAATGTGGAAGTGCACGGATTGCCGGAGCAAATCGTTCGTGTCGACCTGCGCCTGGAGAAAATTGCGCAGATGCGTATTCCGCTAAACGCGATCATTGGAAGCTTGCAAAGTGAGATGGCGAACATTCCCGGTGGAAGCGTGGTGGCAGGAACAAAATCCTTCAACATCAAAACGAGCGGAAATTACAAAACGCTGGATGAGATCAAGAATACAATCGTTTATACCGCTAACGGAAAAAACATTTTGCTTCGTGATGTGGCGAATGCCTATTCAACGTTTGATGAGACAAAACACATTACACGATTGAATGGCCATCGCGCTGTGTTTGTCGTGGCAGCGCAGAAACCCGGCTTCAACATTTCAGACACGCAGAAGAAGTACATGCCGGTGATCGAAAATTTCAAGAAGACGCTTCCTGGAAATATTGACCTGGTGCATCATTTCGACCAGGCCGAAAATGTCAACAAACGCTTAAGCGGATTGGGATTCGACTTTCTCATTGCGATCGCACTTGTTGCATTAACGCTTCTGCCGTTAGGATTCCGCGCAGCATTCATTGTGATGATTTCAATCCCGTTATCATTAGCAATCGGGCTTGTCCTTCTGAATTTGATGGGAATCAGTCTGAACCAGCTAAGCATCGTAGGACTTGTTGTCGCGCTGGGTTTATTGGTTGACGATAGCATTGTCGTTGTGGAAAATATCGAGCGATGGATTCGCGAAGGCCACAGCAGAATGGAGGCAACCATCAAAGCGACATCGCAGATCGGATTAGCGGTAGTAGGATGTACTGCGACCTTGATCATCGCCTTCATGCCGTTGGTATTTCTTCCCGAAGGTGCCGGTGACTTCATTCGTGGTTTGCCGCTGGCGGTAATCATGTCGGTCCTTGCTTCGATGATTGTGTCGATCACCGTG
>DASWTM010000310.1:0-11609 GCA_036402115.1 Chryseosolibacter sp. | reverse complement strand
AACGTAGCGAAAGAAACAAAAGCCCTTGACTACAATCTAAAGATGGCAATCATCTTCGGAGCAGTAGCATTGACGTTGAGTTTCTTCGGTGGTGTGAATTCCGTGTTCTGGATTGCCAGTGTGATTGCGCTGGTGATTGGGGTGGTGTTCTTTATTAAGTGGATCGCAGAGCAATAGGCTATGGCTGATGGCTATAGCTATGGCTTGTGTGTGCTGAAATTCAAAGTGCATCACTAGGTTATAGAAACAAAAAAAAGACCCAGCGATAAACTGGGTCCTTCGTTTCACAATTGTTTTCGTCTGGAGACTTTAGCCATTGCCATAGCCAAAAGCCATAGCCTCTACGCTACTACTCCATCCGCCAGAAGCACAACCTTATTCTTCAACACCTCAACAACACCACCGGTTATTGTCAAGCTTGCGTTGGCTTCTTTTGATTTATATTCCACAATTCCTTCTTTCAGCAAACTGATGAGTGGAGCGTGGTTATCCAATACCTGGAAAGATCCATCCGAACCAGGGAAGGTAGCTGACGTTACGTTTCCCTCGTAGATTTTCTTTTCAGGTGTTAATATTTCTAAATACATAAAGACAATTTCAAATGTAAAATTTAAAATTTTATCCGCGAGCTTCCGCCAACATCTTCTCACCCTTCTCCACCGCTTGCTCGATAGATCCTACCAGGTTAAACGCCATTTCAGGAAGGTGATCATACTGACCATCCATGATTGCGTTGAAACCTTTGATGGTATCCTTAATATCAACAAGCACACCTTTCAAACCTGTAAACGCTTCCGCTACGTGGAAAGGCTGTGACAAGAAACGCTGTACACGTCTTGCGCGAGATACAACAAGCTTATCTTCATCGCTCAATTCATCCATACCGAGGATGGCGATGATATCCTGAAGTTCTTTATAACGTTGAAGAATTCCTTTTACACGCTGAGCACAGTTGTAGTGTTCTTCACCAACGATCTCCGGACGGAGGATACGTGATGTCGAGTCCAATGGATCCACCGCAGGGTAGATACCAAGCTCAGAGATCTTACGGCTCAATACCGTTGTAGCATCCAAGTGAGCGAATGTTGTAGCAGGAGCAGGGTCAGTCAAGTCATCGGCAGGTACGTAAACGGCCTGTACTGATGTGATTGAACCATTCTTTGTTGAAGTGATACGCTCTTGCATCGCACCCATCTCCGTTGCAAGCGTTGGCTGATAACCTACCGCTGAAGGCATACGACCTAAAAGCGCAGATACTTCAGAACCAGCTTGTGTGAAACGGAAGATGTTATCAACGAAGAAGAGGATGTCACGGCCTTTGCCTTGTCCATCGCCATCGCGATAGTATTCAGCAACTGTCAAACCAGACAACGCCACGCGAGCACGTGCTCCAGGAGGCTCATTCATCTGACCGAACACGAATGTTGCTTTTGAATCTTTAAGTTTTTCTTCGTCAACTTTTGAAAGATCCCATCCACCCGCGTGGAGAGACTTCATGAATTCCTCACCGTAATTAACGATACCTGCTTCGATCATTTCGCGGAGAAGGTCGTTTCCTTCACGTGTTCTTTCACCCACACCGGCAAACACTGAAAGACCGGAGTATGCTTTCGCAATGTTGTTGATCAATTCCTGGATCAATACGGTCTTACCAACACCGGCACCACCGAACAACCCGATCTTACCACCCTTTGCGTATGGTTCGATAAGATCGATAACCTTGATACCTGTGAAAAGAACTTCAGTTGAAGTTGAAAGATCTTCGAAAAGAGGAGCTGCGCGGTGGATCGGTAGCTTTTGGGTGCCTTTTGGCTGCTTGATACCGTCAATGGCTTCACCCACCACATTGAACAGACGACCTTTAATATCCTCACCAATCGGCATTTTAATAGGAGCACCCGTGTCGGTAACCTTCATCCCACGCACCAGACCTTCAGTACCTTCCATAGAGATCGTTCTAACGCGATCTTCGCCAAGGTGCTGCTGGCATTCCAGAACGACTTTAGTGCCGTCTGCCTTTGTTACTTCCAATGAATCAAGGATGTTCGGCAATTTTGAGCCTTCGCCATCAAAGGCTACGTCTACTACAGGGCCAATTACCTGGGTGATCTTACCAATATTCGCCATTGTTATTAGGTTATTATAAAGTCGGAAAAATTCGACCGCAAAAGTATGTTTTAAAGGGTTAAGTACAAAGCGGGATTTGAGTCATTTTTAGACTTTTTGGATGGGCGAAAATTCTGCTGCTTTTGGGGTCGGAACCCGATGTTAATTTGTCAATTAGCCAATGTGCCAATATGCCAATGGGTACCCGATCGCCATTTGCGCAGCCGGGGCGCATGGGGGTCGCGCCTGCCTGCCGATGCGTTGCATGAAGGGGACGGCAGGCAGGTTTTCCGCTCCAACAACCAGCCCGCGGTCCTACGTGCGGCTGGCGTGACCCTAGGGCGCTTTCATTTTTATAAAGTGCTTCCTGATTTGCCGAAGGGGCCATCCTGAATGGAGAAGGGCGAGCAAAGCTCAGTGAAAGTTCGCAAATGGCTTTGCTCGAGCGCATCCCTCTGCTTCAGGAGAGGGACCTGGTGTGAGGTGAATAATACCAATTATCCAGCCGCATCCAGCGAAATCCGGAAAGTCGTCCCCTGACCTTCCTCGGAATGTTTGACAAAAATCTTCCCGTTGTGGTAGGTTTCGATAATTCGTTTTGCAAGGGTAAGTCCCAAACCCCAGCCGCGTTTTTTGGTTGTAAAACCCGGTTTGAAGACAGCTTCGAGTTTTGAGCGCGGGATGCCTTTGCCAGTGTCGCTGACATCGATAAATACTTTTCCATCGCTGCCGCGGAGAATTTTAATAGCAATAGTGCCGCTGTTGCCCATCGCATCGACTCCGTTCTTACAAAGATTTTCAATGACCCACTCAAACAATGGAGCATGTGCCATTACCATGATGTTATCCGACAGCGTGAAAACATCCATGCGAATTTTTGCGGAGACGCGTGGCCGCAGGTAGTTCACTACGTTATTGATCATGAGAACAATGTTCTCTTTTTTCAGTGCTGGTGTCGAGCCGATACTCGAGAAGCGTTCGGTAACAATCTTGAGTTTGTGAATATCTTTTTCAAGTTCATCGATCACGCCTTTGTCGCGCATCTCCGGATCTTCACGGATCACTTCAATCCACGCCATAAGGGATGACAACGGTGTGCCTAGCTGGTGCGCAGTTTCTTTGGCCAGTCCGACCCACACACGATTTTGTTCTGCTGCCTTACTGTAATTAAAGGCAAGGTAGCTGATGAATCCGAAGATGGCGATAACAGAAAGCTGAATGTACGGGTAGGCGATGAGCTGCGTTAACAGAAATGAATTCCGATAGTATACATAACCGTATTCTTCCATTTCACCGTTGTCGTTGCGATAGCTCATGCGGATCGGTTCGTACGTTTCCCGCATTGCCTGGACTTCCCGATCAAGAATTCTTTTCTTCCTCGCTTCCGGTATCTTTTCATCTATATCAACATTGCGATAAAAATATTCGCCTTCTTTGTTAATCCAGATCGTAGGGATAGAATTGTTTTCTACAATGATCTCATCCGTAACGAAATTGATGAGTTCCGTTCCCTGTTCCGTTACGGTATATTCAAGAGCGCGTGCAAAGAGTTGAACCTGTCTTTTCTCGCGGGCCTTTAGCTGATCAACAAGGATGTTGGTGTAGTAAATGGATGCAACGCTGATCAGAAAGGAAACTGCCAGTACCACCCATTTTAGTCGTGGATTGTTTTTATAAAACTCGCTATCAATTCCGATTTTAGCCATCCGTTTACTTCTTCACAAGAGTCGAAACATAACGCAGACTCTTACGGAAAAGTATGCAATTATGGGCGAAGAGAAAAGACCACCGTTACACAGTCAACAGTCCACGGCAATCGGACCGTGGACTGTGGACCATCGACTGTCAACTTTTTAACCACGCTGCATAAACCACTTCGCCAGCACCTTGTAATTTACTTTGGTGCCGTGCATGAGAATTCCAACG
This sequence comes from Chryseosolibacter sp., assembly GCA_036402115.1. GTDB lineage: Bacteria > Bacteroidota > Bacteroidia > Cytophagales > Cyclobacteriaceae > Chryseosolibacter. Next base: position 7,577 of record DASWTM010000310.1, on the reverse strand, counting down.
CGATAGATTCGTGCTGCAACCCACGTGGTCAGGATGAATCCGCCAACCAGTGACGCCATGGAAAGGGCGAGTTGCCAGCTCGGTACACCGAACGCGATTCTTCCCATCATGGCGATAGGGGAGGTGAACGGTATGATCGACAACCAGACACTAATTGTTCCGTGGGGATCGTCAATGATGAAGGTAAATAATCCGAAGTATGCAATCAGCATCGGGATCGTGATCGGAAACATAAATTGTTGTGCTTCGGCCGGGCTATCCACGGCAGACCCTACTGCAGCGAACAATGCTCCGTACAACAAATATCCACCGAGGAAATAGAACAGGAAATTGAAGATCACATACGTGAATGGAATTTGTCCAATTGTCTTCATCAACGCAGACATTTTTTGATTCTGCATCGCTACATCCTGGCCGCTCATGGTTTCAGCCATTTGCTGCTGCGGCATCTCGATCCCGAAATAACCCATCACAAGTGAACTCAATGTGGTGATGAGTATAATCCAGATAAGAAATTGCAGAAGCCCCACTGATGCGAGGCCGAGGATTTTTCCAAGCATAAGCTGGAATGGTCTGACCGAGCTGACAATCACCTCAACAACCTTACTCATCTTCTCCTCAATGATTCCCTGCATGATCTGCGCGCCATACACAAAAATGAAAATGTACATCATGATGCCGCATACTACCCCTACGCCAAGCATGACGGCAGAGTTTGAAGATTCCTCAACACCGGTTTCAGAAAGTTTGATCGTTTCAATGGATACACTTGTCTTCAGACTGTCCAGTAATTTCTTGTCGATGCTGAACTGTTGCATCTTGATATCGCGGATGCGCTGCTCGAGCATATTTTCAAGATCGTTGATGTCGCCTGGACTCGGATTAACCTTCGTGTAGAGTGCAATGCCATCAGGATCTTTAACGTTGAATTTTGGAACGTATAACAATCCAAAGCTTTCGTCATTCATGTAGGCTTTCTTGCCATCGTCAAGCGATCCCTGGAAAGGTTTAAACTGAAACTTCGCAGTGTCAGGAACAAACAGTCCGCTCTCATCAATGTAGTGGATGACTTCCTTCTGTGCGTTCTTCTTTTGCTGGATCGCCACGTAGCCCAGCACAGCCATGATTGCCGGGAAGATCATCGGAATAATGATGGTGGCAATAAGGAAAGATTTTTTCTGAACCCTGTTCAAAAATTCGCGCTCGATAATCAGAAACACCTTATTCATCACTGCCTCCTTTCACTAACGTAATGAAGATCTCACTCATGGTTGGAATTTTTTCATTGAAACTATGTATCTCCGTCACATCGGTGAGTGAACGGATAAGTTGATTTGGTGTACCCGTACCGTTTAGCCTGAGGATCGAACGGAACATCGTGTCTTCCAGATTTTTCTGAGAGACTAATTCGAATGAGTTCGCAGAAATTGTAAACGGTCCTTTGTGATCGACAACAAACGTGTTGCTGCGGTAATTTTCTTTTACCTGCTTCTTTGTTCCGGCCAGGATCGTTTTTGATTTATGGATAAGCGCAATGTCATCACACAAGTCTTCAACAGTCTCCATGCGGTGCGTTGAGAAGATGATCGTGCATCCGCGCTCCTTTAGTTCAAGAATTTCTTTTGTGATCAGTTGGGCATTGACCGGATCAAATCCCGAGAAAGGCTCATCAAGAATGATAAGTTTCGGTTCGTGCATCACGGTGCTGATGAACTGCACTTTCTGCGCCATCCCTTTTGAAAGGTCTTCTACTTTTTTACTCCACCAGTCGATGATCTCGAATTTCCGCAACCATGCTTTACTTTTCTCAGTGGCATCTTTTCGCGTGAGCCCTTTCAGCTGAGCAAAGTATACGAGTTGCTCGCCTACTTTCAGTTTCTTATAGAGCCCGCGTTCTTCTGGCAGGTATCCTATAGTGCCGATATGTTTTTCCTGGAGTTGTTCACCGAAAATCGAGATCTCTCCGCTGTCAGCGTTAATGATTTGGTTGATGATCCGGATGAGGGTTGTCTTTCCGGCTCCGTTAGGTCCTAGCAAACCAAAGATCCGGTTTGCCGGAATAGTAAGGTTGACGTTGTCAAGCGCAGTGTGATTGGTGTAACGCTTCGTTACGTCCCGAGCGATTAATGCATCCACAGGGTTGGGTTTATTTCAGCCAAATTAGTGGAAATAGCGGGAGGAAAATTACAGTGGCGAGGAAAAGTAATTGGCGGGCCGGAGCCAGGGAACCGGGAAGCCTGGATGGTTCTCAGCTTTTATGCTCCGATGAAAATGTGACGCTTAATCTAGTGGTCGGCAGCGTTGCACCCCTGGCGCCTGGCATCCTGGCACCTGGCTTCCTACTTATGTCCGTCTTTAAACGTAATGCTGCCCATTGAAACATCCAGGTCGAACACGAGGCTGTTCTTTGCATCTTTCTTGTATGCTGCGTTTGCGTAGGTGTTTTCGTTTAACTTTTTCAGACTTGCGGGTACTGAAATGCTACACAACCATGAATCTTTTACTTTCACCATTACAGGTGTTTCTTCAGAAGGAAGAAGAATAACAAGATTTCCAGCACCAACACTTCCCTTGATCTTATTTGAAACCATTGGTGTATTGCTGAAATCGAGCGTCATGTTTCCGAAGCCAACATCGGCAATCATGTATTTTGTGCGCGAGAGGTTGAGATTACGAACATTTAATGATCCAAGGTCAACTTTCACGGAGAAAGTGTCCATGTCAATCTGGTTTTCAAGTGAGCTGTAACCCACGCTGACGTCAGCGCTGCCGGTGTTGATTTTGAGTTTTTTGATCGCCAATCCCGATAGGTCAACATGAGCATTGCCAATGGCGTAATCGAGCTCGAGCAGGTATGGCTTGGAGTCGGTGAGGTACATTTTCCAGATTTTGTCTGAAACCGGCTTTTCCGTATTTCCGAACATCTTTGTTGAAATAGTCTGGCCGATGCCCTCGGAGTGCACTTCTTCCAGGTTTAATGAGACCTCGCAAGTGCGACCTTTAAGTTCTTTACGATAGTTGTGAGAATAGGCAGACTCGTCCTGGTTACTGAAAACATTAAGAATTTCAGTGTTTTGGCTCGGCTTAATATAGCAATTGCCACTATTTGCCCTCAAATGGAGCTTGATATTATCGCACGCCTGGGTGTTTTCAACGGTAAATTGCTTTTTTATCTGACCCACGGCTACACTCCACACAAAGGCAACTCCGCAAACGGTTAACCACAAACTCTTCTGCATGCTGAATACTTACGGCCCTACTACTTTTTAGTTACACCGTGTAAGATTATCGCCTAAAACGAAAAAAATACAACGGGGCAAATGCTTTAACGGAGCGGTAGGGGGAAGGTTGCACAAGAAAACAGTGATTTTGAATTACGAATCACGAATGACGACTTACGAATAGGTTGGGGTCCTAATTCGCAACTCGTCACTCTTTATTCGTCATTTTGCCGCCCTTTTTGTGTGTGTTGTACACATTGGGTCTGTTAGCGGGATTAATTAAAGAATTCCTTCATGCGCTCGAAGAACCCTTTTTCATTCGCGTCAGGATTCGGTTCGAAGTTTGGCGAGTTGCGGAAACTCTCCAGCTTGGTGCGTTCTTCCGGGGTAAGTTTTTTAGGTGTCCAGACATTCACGTAGATCAACTGGTCGCCTGTTTCGTATCCGTTTAGGTCCTTGAGACCTTTTCCGCGCAAGCGAAGAACCTTACCGCTTTGAGTACCTGGTTCAATCTTGATCTTAACACGTCCACCAACGGAAGGCACCTCAACGCTCGTACCCAATGCCGCATCCACGAAGCTGATGTACAGATCATAAATAAGGTTGTTCCCATCACGCTTCAGCTGCTTGTCTTCCTGCTCTTCGATGAGAATCAGAAGATCGCCAGGAATGCCGCTGCCTGGTGCATCATTTCCTTTGCCGGACATCGACAGCTGCATTCCATCTGCTACACCAGCAGGAATTTTTACTGAAATTATTTCTTCCTTCGAAACAAGTCCTGAGTTATCAACTCCCGGAGGACGTTTGTCAATAATTTGCCCTGAGCCATCACATGCAGAACACGTGGTTGCTGAGACCATCTGACCGAGCATTGTGTTGACTACTTTCCTGATTTGACCAGTTCCCTGGCAGGTTGTACATGTTTTGAACGTAACACCTTCCGCCCGTATGAGGCGATGCACTTTTAATTTCTTTTCTACGCCATTGGCGATTTCATCAAGCGTGAGCTTAAGTTTAATTCTCAGGTTGCTGCCTTTGCGCTGGCGTTTACCACCACGTGTGCTGCCACCACCAAAGAAGCTGTCAAACGGACTTCCACCGCCACCACCGAAAATATCTCCAAACTGACTGAAGATATCCTCCATGTTCATATTGTGTCCACCATACGAACTTCCTGGCCGCGCGTGCCCGTAGCGATCGTAGTGAGCTTTTTTCTCAGCATCACTCAATATTTCATACGCTTCAGCAGCCTCTTTAAATTTCTCTTCTGCTTCTTTATTCCCGGGATTTTTATCCGGGTGAAACTGAATGGCAACCTTGCGATAAGCCTTTTTTATTTCTTCGGAAGTTGCTGATTTGCTAACGCCTAATATTTCGTAATAATCTCTTTTTGTACTCATGGTTTGAATGCGTCAACAGGAATTAACTACCTACAACAACTTTTGCGAAACGCACAACTTTGTCATTTAATAAATATCCTTTCTCTACTACGTCAACAACTTTTCCTTTCAGAGAAGGATCAGGTGATGACACCTGTGTGATAGCTTCGTGGAGATCAGTGTTAAAGTCAGATCCTTGTTTGACATCCATCGGTTTTACACCGTAGAGGTCAAGCACTTTTTTAAACTTCGACTGAATCAGCTTAAAACCTTCGGCATCTTTGTCAGATTTTTCACTGAACGATTTTTCAGCACGCTCGAAATCGTCCAACACAGGGATCAGCGATTTGATCAATTGCTCGTTGGCTGATTGAACCATCTCCAGTTTCTCCTTCGCTGTTCTTCTTCTGAAATTTTCAAATTCAGAATACAGTCTGAGGTATTTATCTTTTGAATTAGCCACTTCTTCTTTGAGCTTATTCACTTCGGCCGCAGATTGATCCTCAGCCCCTGCCTGCTCGGTAGCGGCTGTATTTTCTGCGTTTATTTCTTCTTTCTTTTCCAATTCTTCGTTTATCTGGGTATTCTCCATGGCACTCAAAAGTTTACTTTTCGAATAGATCGCAAGATGTCAATTATTTTGCCAAGCACCTTTCCGTGACAATAAGTCATTTTAGTCGCTTCCGTAGGCTCTGAAAGCTGACACAATCCGTAGATTTTGGGTGATTTATGACAATCAGTGCAGGTGCTTCCAGAGAAGGTCTTTTAACTCAACAATTCCCTGATTGGTAACAGCAGAAATGAATATCGATGGGACTCCTTCAGGCACTTCCTTCGCCATTTCCGTTTTCAGTTCATCGTCCAGCATGTCGGATTTTGAAATGGCCAGCACTCTTTTCTTATCAAGAAGCTCCGGGTTATACTTGCGGAGCTCGTTCAAAAGGATCTCATACTCCTGTTTGATGTCCTTTGCATCCGCTGGAATCATAAACAGCAGAAGGGAATTGCGTTCGATATGCTTTAGGAAACGGATCCCCAATCCACGGCCCTCGGCTGCACCCTCGATGATTCCCGGAATGTCGGCCATCACAAAGGATAAACCATCCCGGTAGGACACAACGCCCAGGTTAGGCGTCAAGGTCGTGAAAGCATAATCGGCAATCTTTGGTTTCGCAGCAGATACAACGGAAAGGAGTGTTGACTTACCTGCATTCGGGAATCCGACAAGACCCACGTCTGCAAGCAACTTGAGCTCGAGAATGATCCATCCTTCACCACCGCGTTCACCCGGCTGAGCATGTTGTGGCGCCTGGTTGGTGGAGGTAGCAAAAAACGCATTGCCCTTTCCGCCACGACCGCCTTTCATAAGGATAAATTCTTCATCATGTGAGTTTATCTCACAAAGAATTTCCCCGGTCTCGGCATGTTTTGCGACAGTACCCAGCGGTACCTCGATGATTTCATCTTTCCCATCTGCACCAGTCATATTTGCCGCTTCGCCAGCGACACCGTTCTCAGCAATCACATGCTTGCGGTATTTGAGGTGAAGTAACGTCCATAGCTGTTTGTTTCCTTTGAGGATAACATGGCCACCACGACCACCATCACCACCGTCAGGTCCGCCTTTCTGAATAAATTTTTCCCGATGGAAATGCAGGCAACCAGCGCCTCCATGGCCTGAACGGCAATTGAATTTTACGTAATCAATAAAATTGGGAGACGACACTTTTTTCCTTTCGTTTACATCAACAAACTCTTGTCGACTTCACGACAAATATTTCTGAAGATTTGTTCTTCTTCTCCAACTCCGATCACTGAAGAATACTTTTTTAATTTCTTATAATACTCCGCTACGATAGCGGTTTCTTTATTGTAAACCGAGATCCGGTTTTCGATCACTTCGGGTTTTGCATCGTCTGGGCGGTTTTCTTTTGTAGCTCGCGATGCAAGGCGCTTTCGCAATTCATCCTCCGGAACAAGAAGCTCGATGAACGCGTTGATCGGAGCATTCTTACTGTTAAGCAACTTGTCAAGTGCTTCGGCTTGCGGGATAGTCCGCGGGAAACCATCGAAGATTATACCTTCAATTTTTCCGGACGACTGGATCTTATCATCTACCATGTCAATCACAACCTGATCAGGAACCAGATTTCCTTTGCTCATGTAATCCTGCGCAAGCTTACCCAGCGGTGTCCCTTCTTTCAGATGTTTTCTGAACAGGTCGCCAGTTGAAATATGAGTGAGCGAATATTTCTCAATGAGCTTGGCACTTTGTGTGCCTTTGCCAGCACCAGGAGGTCCGAAGAGAATGAGGTTGATCATCTGGAGGTTTAATTAGCGTTTGTGTTTTGTTAAAGCTGACGAAGATAAATAATGAAACTGCGAAATGCGAATCTATGACGGAATTTAGCGAGCGGCTTTATAAATGTCTTTGAAATTGCGCCCAAGGCCATCGTAGTCCAGGCCGTAGCCGAGGACAAATTCATCGTGAATATCGAAGCCTACGTACTTGACAAAGATGTTCTTTTCACGCGCTGGCGTCTTGCGAAGTAAGGCTACCACTTCGACTGATTTTACACCAAGCCCCTTCAGTTCACTAATAATCTTTTCGAGCGTGAAGCCGGTGTCAACGATGTCTTCAACAATGATCACATGTTGACCAAACAGACTCTCGTCCAAACCGACAAGTGTCTTCAGCTGGCCGGAACTGTTTGTTCCCTGATACGAAGACACTTTCACAAAGGAGACACGACTCGGGATGGAGATCCGTTTAATCAGATCGGAAGCGAACATAAACGATCCATTCAGTACCGGAAGAAATACAGGAGACAGCGTGCTATAATCGTTGCTGATTCTTTCCGCTAACGATTGAACACTGTCCAATACCTTGCTTTCGCTGATGAACTCGTTAAATTCCAAATCCTTTATCTTCATTCCTCTCTTCGTTGGGACGGCAAAAATAATAGAAAAATTGGTA
>DASWTM010000309.1:0-3844 GCA_036402115.1 Chryseosolibacter sp. | reverse complement strand
CTTGCAATGGTTGGCGTCACTTTATAACGACTAAGAATCTCGCCCTTATTCCCTTCAATGTTGCTAAGACCCTCATTCAATTTGTTTTCAGCCTTAGTGGTTGCCTCTTCCGACTCGTCTTCGATCAGGAAATCAGTTGTTACCTGGTACTTACCATCGAAGCCATAGGTCTTCACTTCGGGCGCCTCACCAAATGTTTCGGTCAACGTTTTTCTGAGCACTTCAATGTCCAAGGGTTTCTCAAACCCTACTACATATGTGCGCCCGCCTTTAAAGTCAACACCGTAATCAAGGCCTTTCACCGCAAGCGATATTATACCTGCAACAATCACCGCTCCTGAGATTCCGTAATAAAGCTTACGGTTTCCAATGAAGTCAATCTTAATATTCCTGAAAAGATTCTTCGACCATGGGAATGAGAAGCTGATCGTCTTTCCTTTCTTCACATAGTATTCGAAAATCAAACGCGTGAAAAGAACGGATGTAAACAATGAACACAAGATACCGATGATCAACGTCACCGCGAATCCGTAGATCAATCCCGAACCGAAGGCAAGAAGTACGAAACCCTTGATCAACGTTGTAACGTTCGAGTCGATGATCGCAGAGAACGCGTTGCGATAACCGTTAGCGATGGCAATATTCATTGGCTTGCCTTCATTCAAATCTTCCTTCACGCGTTCGTTAATAAGTACGTTCGCATCAACCGCAATAGCAAGCGACAACAAGATACCCGCGATACCAGGAAGTGTCAGCGCTGCGTTAAGCGATGCAAGCACACCAAGCAGGAAGAACAAGTTCAATACAACGGCTGCATCCGCAACCCATCCTGCTGAGCTGTACGTCACAACCACAAACACGATGATAATCAGGAAACCAACTACGATTGAAATCAAACCATTTTGAATAGACTCTGCTCCAAGCGTAGGACCAACAACTGCTTCTTCAAGGATTGTGGTCGGTGCTGGAAGCGAACCTGCCTTCAAAATGTTTGCGAGATCTTTTGCTTCCTCGCTTGTGAAATTTCCCGAAATGATAGAACTACCATATGGAATTGCCTCATTAACACCAGGGGCCGAATAAACTACATTGTCAAGAACAATGGCAATCCGAGAACCTTTTGTCGCAGCCTCTTCCGTCCACTTTGCCCAGATACGAGTACCGGTTGAGTTCATCGTCATGCTCACCGCTGGCTGAGCTTTCTCATCAAGATCCTGTCTTGCATTGACGATTGACTGGCCGTCAAGTCTTGCTTTTCTGTTTCTTCCAAGATCAAGGAAGTACAGTTGAAGTTTCGGCTCTTCGTTCACATCGGTTGTGAACTTGTCGGCTTTCGCAGCCCAGAACACACCAACATTTCTTGGAAGTCTGTTCTTCACATCTTCTCTCTTGAATATACGGTTGATCTCCGCAGTATCTTTCAAAGCATAACGGAAGCTGAATGCCGGCTCGCTCAACGCAAACAACGGACTCACATTCAAATTCTGCAATGAATCCAAACCTTGATTTGTGCTGTCAGATGCATTCAACAAACTCTTTTCAAGATCAGATGCTGTCGAGTCTGCCGGTGTCTGCTCTTGGGAAGGTGCAGCTTGTGTTGTTGTAGATTTTACTTTTGCTTTCTGTTCAGCGATCAGAAGGTCATTGATCGACATGAACGCAGGGTTCAACGTTGTTGGCTCAACTACATCCCAGAATTCAAGCTTGGCAACACCTTGCAATAATTTGCGAACACGCGCAGGGTTTTCTGCACCTGGAATTTCGATTTGAATTCTTCCGGTACCAGGCAAACGTTGGATGTTTGGCTGTGACGTACCAAACTGATCGATACGATTGCTAAGAATAGTGAATGAACGATCAACGGCATTATCAATTTCTTCTTCAACGATGCTGATCACTTCGCTGTCACTTGCATTCAGGCTGATACGTCCACGCGTTGATGCCGTTGAGAACAACGGAGCCAAACGCTTTCCTGGATTGTCTTCACGGTAAGCATCAAAAAACAACGTGCTGAAATTTTTCTGACTTGTTCTTGATTGAACGCGTGCTTTCTGAAGCGCTTTAACAAATGCCGAATCCTGGTTGTTGCCGCTCAGTCCGCGGATTATATCCACCGGAGAAACTTCAAGCGTCACGTGCATACCACCTTGCAAGTCGAGACCAAGAGAGATCTCGCTGTTCTTAATTTCCTCGTACGTGAAATCCTTCAAGCCAATGAAACTGTAAACCGGCTTGTGCCATACAGAGTCAAGATATTTTTGTTTTTTGTCCGGATTGAAAGTACCATCCGGAGTAGTCGCGTATTCAGTCGCGTCCTTCTGAACGTTACGCGAGATCAGTGTAAAGGAGAGATAATACACACACAGTAGCGTTACTACTATCGTGAGCACTCCCACAAATCCTTTGTTTTGCATAAAAAATTAATATAGGGTTATGAATAGTTACAAATGAAAATTGTCGCGGAACGAACAGTCCGCGGAAAAAGAAAAACCAGGAATGCTTAAGGAGCGTTTGGAGAAATGATCACACGGAAAAGTGTCACCATTAATTTTTCTTCAATCGAAGGCAAGTTGGTGTGAGAGATTTCCTCTTTCACATCTTCGAAAACAATTTCAAACAGACAATGCGGATCGAGATTGATCTGCACACTGACAGGCGCAGGCAGCGAGAACGTAGCCATGCTGATCGTTGCGTTGCCAGACTCACCTTCCGATGAAGTAGTATCATCCGTTGCTTGCTCCGTTAAAACTACCAATTTTGCCTGTGCTGAATAAACCTGTGAGCACACAATAACCACGGCCAGCAGGCAGCCGAAAAAGATGGTTATGTATCTCAGGTTCCTTTTCATAGTAGGGGTACAAAAGTAGCTAATTCAGGCTAATCCGCAAGCAGGCAGTTTCTCAAACATTTTGAGCCAGTTTTGCCTTCAACGACAGCGTTAGAAGGTCGAGCGCCTTTGCAAAATTGCTGTTGTTGGGAATGATAAAATCCGAATGGTGCTTAAGAGGCTTAATCAACGTCTCATAAATGGGCATCACATGATGTTGATAACGATAAAGCACGTCATTGATGTCATAACCACGCTCATCATTGTCGCGAACAATCCTCCGACTCAGTTTGATGTAATCCTTCGCCTCAATAAAAATTTTCAAATCGAGCTCCTGCGCAATCTCCTCGAAGTACTGCACAAACAAACCCTCGATGATAATGATCGGTGCCGGCTTAAACTCGATCATCGAAGGCGTTGCGTTCGCATTATTGAAAGTATACTCACGGATCCGCAGCGTCTCGCCAGCTTTCAATTTCACGATATCCTGGTGAAACCGCTCCCGCTCGATCGCAGTCGGAAGATCAAAGTTCTGCACACCATTCTCATCAATGAATTGAAGATCCCGCGACTTATAGTAATGATCCTGCGAAATAAAAGTGACTTCTTCCGGCTTAAAGCGACTCGCCAGCGTCTTGATAAAATAGGTTTTTCCCGACCCACTTCCGCCAGTAATTCCTATGGTATAAGGTTTCTGCATTCGGCACGAATATAATCATTCGGTAGAGACGCATAATTATGCGTCTTGCATTTCAGCGCACGTTTTGCTTTAACGATTTGCATTTGGGCGTGCCCCCGATCGTCATCACGCGCGAAAGCGCCCGCGCATCGGGGTCGGGCTATCCGTTCCAAGTCCGTCCACAGCACAAGCCATCGCACTTCGGGCTTTCCACTCCTATCCATTAGGTTTACTTCAAGCGATTGGAGAAAGGATTACAGAATAGTATTTTGTTTTCAATCGCAAAGGGTGGAGGTAAACCATCTGCTGTCCAAAGATCTAAGTCTTATTGAGCGATT
>DASWTM010000308.1:0-16839 GCA_036402115.1 Chryseosolibacter sp. | reverse complement strand
TTCACGGCTCGCAAAGTTCTATTCTTCGAAATCTACGATACATCCGTGAACCGCTGGCGAAGGTTTTATGCCTTGCCGTATGCGTCTTCGCCCGGTTACAAAACGCCTGTGTTTTTTGAATTACTGGAAGAAGGCAAGATGACCTTGCTTGCACGCGAGTTTCTTGAATACCGAAATTCTGGCTCCATGTACATCGCGTCACGACTTGTGCTTAGTCACAAATATTTTTTCATGAACGAAAACGGTGACATCGAAGAGTTTAATGGCGGCCGGGGCGATCTGCTCGACAAGATGGGGAAACACAGCGAAAAGGTGGAAAAATTCATTCGGGCAAACCGACTTCGATTCGAATACAAGGAAGACTTTACGCGGATAGTCGATTACTACAACTCCTTGTTCGAAGTGTGATTGGATGCTGACAGGATTTCTTTCCAAACCAGATGATGGGCAATTGGCCATAGCCATAGCCAAAAGCTATAGCCATAGCCAGCCATAGCCATACTACAAAGATTTCACTACTTTAGCGCTTCACATTTTTTAAACAACTGTTCCGATGAGCAAGCCGCTTATTCTTGTCTGCAATGATGATGGTATTACTTCGAAAGGCATCCTGACGCTGGTAAACGTGATGAAACAACTTGGTGATGTGATTGTCGTTGCGCCTGATAGCCCTCAGTCGGGAATGGGACATGCGATTACCGTTGGAAACACACTACGCCTTGAGCAAAATTTCATCTTTGAAAACGTGGAAGCATGGGAATGCTCAGGGACCCCGGCCGATTGTGTGAAGATGGCCAGACATTTTGTGTTTAAGGGCAAGCGTCAGCCGGACGTTGTCGTCAGTGGGGTTAATCATGGAAGCAACACATCCATCAGCGTATTGTATTCAGGGACAATGTCTGCAGCTATTGAAGGTGCAATTGAAGGAACGCCATCGATCGGATTTTCCCTTGCGGACTTTTCACACCAGGCAGATTTCTCGCACACCGAGGAGTATATCAAGAAGATTACGAAACAGGTAATTGATAAGGGTTTACCTAAAGGCGTTGCACTCAACGTCAACTTTCCCCCAAAGCGAAACGAGCCCTTGAAAGGAATTCGTATTTGTCGGCAGGCGAATGCCAAATGGGTAGAAGACTTCGATGAACGTTTCGATCCAAATGGGCGCAGGTATTTCTGGATGGTGGGAAATTTCGTCAACTTCGACAAGGGTCAGGACAATGACGAATGGGCAATTGCCAACAATTATGTTGCTGTCGTTCCTGTTCAATTCGACCTTACTGCGCATGCCGCCATTCCCGTGCTGAACGAAGAGTGGAGTATCCTTGGCTAAGCAGGTTTTGATTTCATCATTCGTAGCGTAAAGAATCCGAGAAGCGCGATGACTGCAAGCAGGATTCCCCACAGCCATGCTTTGTTTTCAAACAGTGCACTCATCACCGCTGGTGCTTTTCCTATGCTTTCTTCAGGACCAAGCGCTACCTCTGCATTTTGCATCGGAGTTTTTTCGCGGAAATGCTCGATGTCATAAGTTGGTTGGTACAAACCATCGTTTCCATAAAACAGGTATGACTCATAACCTTTCAGTTTTGCCCGGAGTTGAACCCTGGCGCCTGTCAATTTGATATCACGAATTTGCAGGGGAGGGTTGTCGTAGTTTTCAATCGTGAATCGAAGGTGACTGGTCAACGTAAACGGAATTGAAAATTGATTCGGCTTAAATGAAGTAATCAGATTGCCTGAAACGGTTTGGTAATTCCTGATCCAGCCGCGCTCTGTTTTCACACTGTCAACCAGCGTTTCTACGGTGACGTGTCTATAGAAATCGTTTTGATTGTCGATGTCGAGAGTGATGTTACTAACGGGCCGGTAATGATCGAGTGTAACCTCAATGATCGATCGCTTACTTTTCTTATCCGTTGACACCGTAAAGGTAGACGGGATTGGATCGAATGATCCGAGTTTGATTTCATCCATGCGGAATGCTGCACTCGAGAACGTGAGCTTATCGCTTGAGTTAATCGTCAATCGTAGATAGTTGTAATCCGTCAAAGGAAAATTCACAATGGAGGAAGCATAACGCTCACGCGAATTTTCCACCGAGAAGACTTTTTCGTCTTGCGCGAGTCCGAACCACTGTTTGCGGTCGTTGCTTCCCTCAACCTTTACCGTTGCAAAGTAGTTGCGCTCTTGAAAACTAAGCTCGAGGTAATTGACTTTGTAGCCTGAGTTCAGGAATGTAATGTAAGTATCATTTCCTTTTGTGCTTTGGTTAACACTTGAGAGCACCACTTCATGGCGAGCGATTTCAGTATCGAGGATGTCAAGCAAATATTGAACTTCGAGTGTATCACCGCCAGTCAGGTCGAGGATTCTCAGGTCGCGGAAATCGTTTTCACAGTGTTTAAACAAATCAGCCGGAAGCGCGACCGTATACCAGTTTGCTTCTGAGATGTTACTAATCTTTCGTTTAAATGCAAACTGGTTCTCCTGTGCGAATGCCTGTACAGCAAATACAAGAAATAGTAACGCGAGAATATTATTGAGCTTCATTTTCCGCTGGACGTTTGTTTTTATTATACAGGAATGATGCAACGAGGAGCAGCACCCCAAGAATGATCATGACGATGGTTTTTGAGATGGTGCTCATGTCTGCCATATCGTACAAGAATAGTTTCACGAGCGTCACTCCGAAAAGCACAATTGCAGCGATCCGAAGGTAGCCCTGGTTTTTCCACAAGCCAAGGACGATAAGGAATAATGCATACGCGCCCCATAGAATGCTAAGACCAAGCTTGAAACTATTCTCAACGAGCGACATATCAAGCCAATGTACAAGCTCGCTACTCAACAGGACTAGCACGGTTAAATGAAACAGGATTCGTTCAGTTTGTCGAAGCACCCGAGTGAAGAACTCGTTTTTCAGGTGCCAGATATTGGCGAGAAGTAATGGTACCATCAACACAAGACCAACGTAGCGCACGGCAATGTTTCCATTTCGGTAGAAATATTGATTATCCGAATCAAACAAATAAGAGCTTCGAAGTACGCTAAGCTCGTATAGGCCTACCGTGAGGAAAGCAGCGATGACCACGCCATTTAATAGGAGGCTTCCGATCATTGTGTAGCGGTCGCGTAAGTACAGTTTCTGGACAACCGACACAGTTATCGCAAAGATGGCCGTGTAGTAAATGAGCCAAAGCGTGCGGAAGCTCAGCAGGTCCATGTTATATTCAGAATAACGATCACCGAATTCATTGGTTCGCAATACCGCACTGCCCCAGTAGCGCTGGTCCCAATAATTTTGCACCTCCACATAAATTCCAAAATACAATAACACGAGGAGGGTCAAACCCAAACCATAAATAAGAATGTTGTTGGCACTCGTGGATGTAAATGGTGAAGTAAACTTCGTTCGAGTGGCAACAAACAGCGTGGCACCCAGCGCTGCGCACACCGCCACCGTTGTGAAGAATTGTATGTTTAGAAACAAGGGTATGGGCGAAATTTCATCCGAGGCGAAAGGCAAGTAAGCCGAGTAGAATTCATCCCAGTCGTGTGCTAAGCTGCCCGCGGCAAGGGCAATGAGAGGATAAGAAAGTTTTTCATATACTGGAAACTGCTTTGTCCGACCGATCCAGAATAGCAGTAATGCTTCCATGGCCCATACGAGCGTTACCCAGTTCCCTTCAAGCTGAACAGGCACAGCCAGGGTGAGGAACACAAGCACCATTCCTGCAACAAAGTAGAAGATGTCACGGAAATGACTTTGCTGTTTATAGATGATGACACAAGCTATAAAGTGAACCATTGCTGTTGCCACGGTGAACAATCCGAGAAGTTCGTCACCACCCTCTATCTGCTCAATCGTAAAATACCCGAAGCCATAGAACAAAAAGGAGTTTGCGAGCATGAACGCCAGATCAAGCTTTGATAACGCCTCTTTGCGAATAAGCTTGTAAGCTAAAAACGTAATGTAGAACGTAATAAAGAAAACGGTGGCGAAACTTAGACTGATTGTCAGATGTTTTTCTACGCTGAATTGGTCAACCCACCATGCACCGAACGCAAGCCATGTCAGTACAAAGGCGAGATAGTACAATCGCTTCCAATATTTTTTAAACGCCAGCGTCAGGATGCCCGCATTGATGATCGTCATGTACGAGAAGAGAATTACAACGCGACCAGATCCATCACTGAGCAAGAACGGAACGGCATAAGCACCGACTAATCCTATGATACCAATCACTTCAATGTTATATTGGATAGCTGCGAACACGGTAAAGGCAGTGAACACAACCATCAGCACAAACGCCATGGTCTGTGGAATCAACGTGTAAAAATCGTATGCGGCAAACGTTATGAAATAAAGAACTGCCATACCACCACTCAGAAGAACTGCGCTGAAGTTTGCATGGTTCTTTTTCAGGCGTAGCGCAAGGACGATGAGTGCAATCCCGGCCAGATACCCGAGAATGATCCGCGTAAGCGGTTGAATCAAATCATGGTCGATCGAATACTTAACACCGAATCCAATGCCAATGACTAAAATCGCGATTCCGATTTTGTTTAGAAGATTGGTGCCGATAAACTCTTCAATCGGAGTTTTCTCTTTTTTAGTTTTTGGCACCAGCGGTTCACGCGGCTTTTCCGCAGGAGCAGAGAATACAGGAACAACCTCTTTTGCAGGAATTGTTTCAATGGTTGGGGGAACCTTGGGCTCGACCTTCGGGGCTTGTTCTGCCACGACAGGCTGTGCTTTCTTAGCTGGTCTCTCACTCAGATCTAATTCAAAGATTTGCGTCTGGAGCCTGGCGATATCTTCCTGGAAAGACTTTTGTTTTCGCGCGATCTCCTCGATCTTTTCGTGCAACTCACGAATGGCCTGATTCTTATCTTCCATTTAGCGTAGGGTGTAGCTCAAGTATAGGGAAAAGTGCGTAAATTTTAAGGTCGATGTAAGCTTTTCAAACAGGATCAACATCGGCAATGACGCGAACGCTCCGGAACTCTTTTTCTTTGCCGATTTTTTCGATTGCTGCGCTGATCATGTTTTTGATTTGGGCGATATCACCCTTTCCGCGAAACATTTTAATTAGAATCGTCATCAAGTACTGGTTACGGATTTTGGAGATCATGGGTTCGCCTGGCCCAAGGATCCGCACACCGGGGAGATGAAGTTGAAGTTCGTCTGCCAGCGCGTTCGAAGCATCCCGACAAACCTTTTTATCCATGTGCTTGATCGTAAGTTCAACAAGCCGGGTGAAAGGTGGATATCCGTGCTGATGGCGGTCCTCCATTTCACGCTGGAAAAAATCGTGATACTGGTTGTTCAGGATGAATTCAAGGAGTGGATGATCAGGACTTGAAGTTTGAATCACAACCTTACCCCGCTTTTCTCTTCGGCCCGCCCGCCCACTAACTTGCGTAATGAGTTGATAAGCTCTTTCGTACGAGCGAAAATCCGGAAAGTGCATCATCCGGTCAGCATTGAAAACACCAACGAGACTCACACGGTCGAAGTCCAGGCCTTTTGTTACCATCTGCGTTCCAACCAGAATGTCAGTCTCTCCGTTTTCGAATTGTTCGATGATCGATTCATAACCGGTTTTAGACCGCGTTGTATCGAGATCCATCCGCTGTACCTGGGACTCGGGAAAATACAGGTTCAGTTCTTCCTCCAACTTCTCAGTTCCGTATCCAACGGTTGCAATTCGCTTTGACGTGCAGGTTGGACATTGCTGCGGCAACGACTCTTTGTAACCACAGTAATGACATACCACCGAATGTTTATATTGATGGTAGGTGAGGCTCACCGCACAATTCACACATTTCGGTACCCATCCGCAGTCTTCACAGTTGACAGTAGGAGAGTAGCCTCTGCGATTTTGAAAGATGATCACCTGCTCGTCTTTCGCCAGCGCTTCTTCTATGTTTTTCAGAAGCACCGAGGAAAATTCTCCTTTGATCGTTTTATTGACTCGCTCGCGACCCATGTCTGCGAGAATGATCTCAGGCAGTTGGGCTTCACCAAAGCGTTTAAATAGTTGAACAAGTCCGTATTTATTTTGCGTAGCGTGATAGTAGGTTTCGACAGAGGGTGTGGCCGATCCCAGCAGCACTTTTGCATGGTGAAGTTGACCAATCATCAGGGCCGCATCTCTTGCGTGATATCGCGGAGCCGGCTCCTGCTGCTTGTACGATGCATCGTGCTCTTCGTCAATAATGATCAGTCCAAGATTGTCGAACGGCAAAAAGATGGATGAACGCACGCCAATCACAAACTTCAGACTACCATTCAGAATTCCATTCCATACTTCTACGCGCTCGTTATCCGAGAATTTAGAATGATAGACACCCATCGAAGAACCAAACACACGCTTGAGACGCTGAACGATTTGTGTTGTCAGGGCGATCTCCGGCAAGAGATACAAGACCTGAGCATCGCTATCGAGCGCTTTTTTTATCAGGTTGATGTAGATCTCAGTCTTTCCGCTTCCTGTAATCCCGTGAAGCAACGTTATGTTGTGTGTTTCAAAGCTTTTGAAGATGTCAACCTGAGCACGTTCCTGTTCTTCGCTCAGCAATATTTTTGGTGGCTCATGAGCATCCTCAAATCCAAAGCGTGGTATGATCTGATCAAATTCTTCGAGCACGTTATTCTTGATCAGCGTAGTGAGTGACGATTCAGAAATGTCTTCGCTCAGTAATTGTTTTTTCGCAATTCCAATTTTGTTGCGCGAGGGATCTTGAAGGACCGGAACCTCTTGAAGGAATTTCAGAAGTACTTCCTCCTGTTTCGGCTTGGATGCCAGTTTTTCAAAAAACTCCTGGAGCGATTGTTCACTGAGGTGTGCTGACTGCAGGCGAATACGTTTCTCGGTCTTCGGACGAAATTTTTCTTTTACCTCCTCATACAACACAATCGCATTCTTGCTTGCCAGTGATTTCAGGATGCTGTAAATGGATTTTACGCCAAGGAACTTTGCAATATCGGTGTAGCTAATCGAATCGTGCTGAAGTTTCCGAATCAGCATGATCTCCTTTTCAGAAAACGAAAAAGTAGATTCTTCCAGATCGAATGCCGGATGAAGCTGAACCATTGATTCGCTCGAGAGCTTTAGTCCTGCCGGCAAGGCCGCATTCATCACTTCACCCATCGTACACATGTAGTACTCAGCCATCCATTGGAATAGGTTCAGCTGCAAATCGGTTATTGCCGGGAATTCATCCAATATTTCAAGGATGTACTTGGCCTCGTATTCTTTTGGCGGCTCGTGGTGAATTGCAGTGATCAATCCCGTAAGGATCTTACGGTCACCGAATTGAACAATAGCCCGTTGTCCTTTTTTCACGAAGGGATTGAGTTCAAGCGGTACGCGATACGTAAAAAGCTTGGGAATAGGGACGGGTAGCAGTAGCGCTGCAAACAGTGTTTCCCGCGAATCTGACTGCTCAAAGATTTCCACCCTGGACTTTAAATTAACTGCAATGGATTTAAAACCGTCAAATTAGAGATTTTTCTAAAATCCGTGGTGTTGCTGGTTAATAAAACTGCGTTGATAGAAATGCACAACGATTTTTTTCATCAAGTTAAAGGTAACACTTCTTTCAGTCGATTGACAATTTCAACTGATCGAATGCATCTGCAGTTGAATGAACGGGTCGCTGACATGCCTTATTGTAGCAAACGTAGATTGTATCCTCCCCATTAATAGCAAATTTGCCCTGAACTAACGGCAGCTCACTTGATTGCGTGGTTCCCATCAGCAAGGTGAAAGGCTCGTATCGCGATGAGAATTGTAAGGCTTGCTCCTTATGGTTTTGCCCAACGAACACAACCTCCGCCATTCCTTTTTTGATCTCGGCAAATACGATTCCCCAGTTAGACATGTAATTCGGTTCGTTGGTGATCAGGTACCCAAGCGAGTCGACCATTTGAATCGCCATTGTTTTCCATTCTTCTCTATCAAGCAAAACTCCGACCTGGAAAAGGTTTTGGGCCATCACCGAATTTGAAGAAGGAATCACGTTATCAAAAATTTCTTTCTTCTGCGCGATCAGCTTTTCCCCATACTTGCTTGCGTAGTGAAAGAAGCCATCATCGCTATCGAGGAAGTTGTCGATGGTGTGAGAAACGAAAACTTCAGCGCGTTTGATCCAGTATTCATTAAAAGTAACTTGATAAAGTTTGATGCAAGCTTGAATAAAGTAAGCGTAGTCGTCCAGAAACGCGTGTGTATTTGAGCGTTTTCCTTTGTAAGAGCGGTACAATGAAGTTACTTCACACAACTCGCGTTCGATGAACTCCATGTTTTTTAAGGCTGCCTTCAGGAATTTTTCCTGGCCCGTGTACTTGTATGAATCTGCAAGACCGACTGCCATCATTGCATTCCATCCTAAAATGATTTTATCATCGAGGCCGGGTTTAATTCGTTTGTCGCGAACGGCAAGCAACTTGTCTTTTGCCGATTGAAGCTTTTGTTGCCACTCGGTTTTCGATAGCTTGGCTTTCTCCAGGAATTTTTCGTCTGACATCGTACGGAACAGGATGTTGTTGCCGTGTTCCCAATTGCCTTCAGGCTTAATCGAATAGTAAGGGGAAATCAATTCTGTATCCGCGCCTAAAATTTCCTCGACTTCTTTGTTCGTCCAGACGTAAAATTTGCCTTCAACGCCCTCGCTATCCGCATCAAGGGCGGAATAGAAGCCACCTTCCGGATGCATCATTTCGGTTTGAAGCCATTCAAAAGTTTCGTTTAGAACTGTAAGAAACTCTTCGTCCTTTGTCACGGCATACGCTTCTGCGTATAACGACATCAGCTGCGCATTGTCATACAACATTTTTTCAAAGTGAGGCGCAAACCAATAGCTATCCACTGAGTATCGCGCAAACCCTCCACCGATCTGATCGTAAATTCCGCCCATCGCAATTTTCTTCAGTGTATGAATGGTTTGGTTTAACGCATCCGCATTATTGGTGAGCTTATGATATCGGAGTAACCACAGCCAAATTGAGGGCATCACAAATTTTGGCGCTTTGTCAAGTCCGCCCCAGACTTTGTCAAAGGCAGGCTCAAGCTTTTTGTAAGCCGCGTCAAGGTTGTTTTTGAGTTGCGCACTTTCTGCAGCGCGAGTGAATCGTTGGATATCCTGTGAGGCGAGGTGCTGTGCGAATTGTTCTGCTGACTCATCCACTTCGCCTCGTCTTTCCTTGAACGCGCGATGAATTCCTTCCAACACCTGCAACCATTGCTGTGGAGGAAAATAGGTGCCGCCATAAAAGGGTTTTTGATCGGGCGTCAGAAACACGTTGAGCGGCCACCCACCGTGTTGACCCATCGCCTGGACGGCATCCATATAAATCTGGTCAACATCAGGACGCTCTTCGCGATCAACCTTGATGCACACCAGGTATTCATTCATCTTCGCAGCCATCTCTTCTTTCTCGAAGACTTCACGTTCCATCACATGACACCAATGACATGATGAATATCCGATACTGACGAGGATCGGTTTGTCTTCCTGCTTTGCCTTCAGCAATGCTTCTTCTCCCCATTCATACCAATCGACCGGATTATGCGCGTGCTGTAACAGATACGGTGATGTAGATTCGATAAGCCGGTTTGTATGTTTTGTGATCATGGTTGCTTTTTTAAAGTTGGGAAAACAATCTTGCCATATCAGGCAATGAGTTGAGCCTTCACTGCTGCTATCTCTGTATCAACATTTACGCGGGAACTTATGTTCTCAAGCTTTTTTAAAGTTTGTTTCAGAAACTGCTGATGCGATGATGACTGAACATGAAAGGGTTTATGTTGCAGTGATGCCGTTAGGGCATTCCAGTCTTCGACAAATCGAATAATTTCCTGATCGAAGTAGGTAGACATGAAATTCTTCCAAATGTAGTCTTCCGCTTCTTCTGTTGGGTGCAGCATGTCTGATTTATAAAATCGGTAATCCCGCAGATCATCCATCATGATTTCGTACGCAGGAAAATATTCGGCATCTGCAAAATGTGTCGATATAGCATAACAGGCTGATCGAAGTACGGCCTTGCTAACGCTGTTTAATTCAAGCGTGTCTTTAATATGTCGTACAGGACTCAGCGTGAGAATAAACCTTAGTGCTGGATTGTATTTCTTTGCCATCATGTAGAGCGAATCAAACGAACCAACAATCTCCTGTTCGGAAAGTAAGCGTTTGTTAAAGTTTCCTGCAGCAACCTTGTGACAATTGTTAACCATTTCTCCGGATTCCTTTCGCGAATAGATCCAGGCGGTGCCATACGTTATGAGCATGTAATTGGCAGTCTTAAGAAAATAGTGGCTAGTGCCGATAGCGTTGCTGATCCTCTTTGTTAGTTCGGATTTTTCCAATGCTGAAAGACTTGAATGAAAGTCATAATTAAGGTGTACATCATCGCGTACGAGGTAGGTATGACCTGCGGGAAGCTCATTCTTCAAGGCGTAAAAAATGTTCTTGTGAATGGAGAGGGGATTATAGGTTGTCCCAAAGGGGTTAACGAGGGAGGCGAATTTTGAAGTCGAAAGTCGCTGGCCGATGGCATCCGCAAAACATGACCCGATGGTGAAAACGCCACTTTTCAGGCCGATTTTATGCGATGACGGACGTATACTAACAATCGTTCGGAAATGATTCATAAAATAATGTTACCGCAAACACTTGAAAATTTCGCAGTTTTTAAGGTACCTTTATCCGGTTCAAGCAACCAAAAATACAAGAAAGCCTGTCAATTGGTTCGAATTGAGATGCGTGCGATAGGCACACCGAATTTTGCAACATAACTAAACACATACCGATGACTAACGATCTGGCCGCTTTCGAAAAGATTCCTGTTAAGATTTTTACTACATCCGAGCAAGCTTCAATTTTCGTTGCCAATGAAATCGCAGCACGCATCCGAGCTACGCAAAAAGAAAATAAGCCGTGTGTGCTTGGCCTGGCAACAGGTTCAACGCCAACACGTGTTTATGCAGAGCTCGTGAAGATGCACAAGAATGACGGCCTGAGTTTCAAGAACGTTCACACGTTCAACCTTGATGAATACTATCCGATGCAGCCTGAATCGCTTCAGAGCTACGTGCGATTCATGAACGAACACCTTTTCAATCACATCGATGTTCCTAAGAATCAAATTCACATTCCAGACGGAACCCTTCCAAAAGAAAACGTTGCGGACTTTTGCCGTGAATACGAAAGGATGATTGATGACCTCGGAGGAATTGACATCCAGGTGCTCGGTATCGGTCGCACGGGTCACATCGGCTTTAATGAACCTGGCTCGACTGAAAAATCTCTCACACGTCTCGTGACACTCGATCAGGTAACACGTATCGATGCAGCCAGTGACTTTTTTGGTGAAGAGAACGTTCCGCGCAAAGCGATAACGATGGGTGTCGGCTCGATCATGAAAGCCAGAAAATGTTTCATGATGGCATGGGGAGAGGGTAAAGCTGCAGTCATCAAGAAGGCAGTGGAAGGTCCCGTCACAGATCAAATCCCATCTTCGTTCCTGCAAAAGCATCCTGACTGCCTTGTAGTACTTGACGATGCAGCTGCATCAGAACTTGTACGTAGGAAAACACCGTGGATACTCGACACCATTGAATGGAATGACAAACTCATTCGCAAGGCTGTCGTATGGCTATGCATGAAGGTAGGCAAGCCAGTCTTGAAACTCACCAACCATGATTATATGGAACATGGTATGGGTGATATTATCACGGAATATGGTTCCGCATACAAAGTGAATATCAAAGTGTTCAATGATCTGCAGCACACCATAACGGGCTGGCCAGGTGGAAAGCCAAATGCTGATGACTCGCACAGACCAGAACGCGCGAATCCATTTCCAAAACGCGTCATTATCTTTTCACCACACCCTGACGATGATGTGATCTCGATGGGCGGAACCTTCATTCGCCTTGTTGATCAGGGCCATGAAGTGCACGTGGCGTATCAGACATCCGGTAACATTGCTGTATTTGATGACGATGCAATTCGTTTCGCGGATTTCGTTCGCGACTTCAATGAAGAATTTGGCCTGAGCAAAGCCGATGGCGAAAAATTCTATCAGAAGACGGTTCAATCGATCCGAGAAAAAGGACCCGGGCAAAATGATAGTCCGGATGTATTGAAGATCAAAGGATTGATCCGAAGAGGCGAAGCAAAAGCAGGTGGCCGTTACGTTGGTATCCCGGACGATCAAATGCACTTCCTCGACATGCCTTTCTACGAAACGGGTGCCGTGAAGAAGAAGCCTCTCGGTGAGGAAGACATTAAGATTGTAATGGACATCATTGAAAAAGTAAAGCCTCACCAGATCTACGCAGCCGGTGATTTGTCAGATCCGCATGGCACACATCGCGTTTGTCTCGCGGCAATATTTGAGGCAGTCAAACGCCTGAAGAGTAAAGAGTATATGAAAGACTGCTGGCTGTGGCTATACCGTGGCGCATGGCAGGAGTGGGACATCGACCAGATTGAAATGGCAGTACCACTCAGCCCTGACGAACTAATGCGTAAGCGCAGAGCGGTATTCAAACATCAGTCACAAAAGGACAGCGCGATGTTCCCGGGAAGCGACAAACGCGAATTCTGGATGCGTGCCGAAGATCGAAACCATGCGACCGCTGCTGCTTACAATGCACTCGGTCTTGCTGAATACGAAGCGATGGAAGCGTTTGTCAGACACATTTATTAGTGACGAATGATGAATGACGAATGACGAATTTTATATCAATTCGTTATTCGTCATTTTTTTGAATGTTCGATAGTTTCAACGCTGCTATGACTTTGTCAAATCCCGTTATGGTTTTCTCGCTTGCCTTCTTCAATGCATTTTGAATTTTCTTACTTGTTAGGTCAACATTGTTTAAGTGAAGAATCGCGGCTACTTGAATAGCAACCGATTCATCATATCCCTGAAGTAACTTGACGATCTCTCCAATGTTGTTAGAAGCGCGAAGAATGATTCGATTGGCGTATTCATGGGCAGACTCACGCTCACTATTGGCATCAGCATCGACCCAGACTGCCCCTGAAACTCCAATGACTCTCGGTGTCCAATCCGTTGAAGTTGGTTGATAAGGCTTTGCAAGTGGCCAGAAGATCATGTTATGACCGGGACCCTCAGCAACAGCAACAACGTGATAGTCGTGAGGCCATTTTGGAAGCGACCATCTTCCTTTCCATTTAACACCGGCCGCCCCCGTGTCATTGATTTTTTCTTCTTTGAATTTTTCACCATTGACATACAGCGAAATCTTATCGGCTCTAGACCAGGAAGGCCCGGACACTTCTATGTCTGCAATAACATCCTCAGACGCTGTTGCCATTTCTCCTGGCCCAAAGGTTCCATTGACCTTCAACGCGCTAAGAAGGCCACAGCTGACCATGACTTTACCAGCAAGAAAGTGATCAACGACTTCGTGGATATTGATCGAGTCTGGAGACGAATCATTCGCGCGAATATAGGTCCGTCCTTGGCCCACGATGAAACGACTCACGTCATGCGAATCGCTCGAGCCGACCGGAGTAAGGTCATGACCGCCATTCAATAATTGCATCCAATCGCTAACCAGTTGCATCCAGTCGGACTGTTGCGATCCCGAATTCACTATCTCCATGGCGTTGGCGAATAGGGGTTCACCATCGATCCGCTGGCCGGCAATGGCAAGAAACCGTGAAGGATCATGGGGTCTGAAATTGTTGTGGACATCACGAGCGTGATTGAGAATAACCACTTTTGGGCGCCTGTACTTTTCAATGGTCGAGCGAAGCGCGGTCCAGCTTGGTGCAGTTGAACTTATAACAGACTCGGTTGAATCGATTGGGAAAACATTAAAATGCCCAACTCGGCTTGTTACTTCGTTTCCCGTCACGAGCGTCATGTGCCCATCCACTTGCGCGCGTTTTGCAACAGAGTTGAGGTTGATGTGTTGATTGTGATCTGTAAGGATGGGTAACTCTACCCCTTGTGCCGCAAGCGTAATTACACGTTCACGGGCCGATGCATCGCCATGCCCAGAATATGTCTCCGTATGGACGTGCGTGTCACACGCAACCCAACCTTCCGTATTCACTTCACGCTTAACCGTCAGTTTTTTCTGCAACGAATCACCTTCTTGTAATTCAACCAACACCGAGTCTACTCCAAATTCAAATCCACGGTCAGCAAATATCGTATAGATCCCGGGAGGCAGATATAACTTCATCGCTCCAGTTGCTGAATAAACATTTCCAGGTCGTGTTGCATATTGGCCTTTGTTAGTCGCGAAGGATTGAAGCACGCGATGCTCGTTAATGACGGTGACATGGCCGGGAATTCGTTTGTTATTTTCATCAACAATTTCCAAATCAATGCTTGCTTGCATGAGAATGGCGGAGAGTTCTTCCTGATACAATTGAATTTCGCCAGCGCGGATGTCATCGGGGACGGATTCTTTGGAATAGATTCGTAGGTTGTTTGTACCGATCGTAACTGCGCTTCGGTCGACAATGTGGTATTGCATCAAATCTTTTTCATCGGCATGGAGCGTACCGAGATATTGGCCATTTAGCTCGATGGTCCAATTCAGCTTTACATCGTATTGACGAAGGCTCAGCGTTTTTGGAATCTCTTCTGACCGAACCTCGAAAGTCAACGACAGCTCGTGTGCAAATGCTTCTCCCGGGAACTCAGCCCATTCTCGTGGACCGGTATTCCTAAGATGATAAAATCCTGGATCGATTTTTATCTGGCCGGTGCTCGGTAGTGCTGTTACACAAAAAAGCAGGAGAAGCGTAGATGCTTTGTTCATTTAATTAAAATACTAAAAAACAATAACTTGGAACTATGAAATTGAAAGTGATAGCCTTCGATGCTGACGACACGCTATGGGTAAATGAACCATACTTCCGCGAGACTGAAGAGAAGTTTTATGCTATGTTTCAGGATTTTCTCCCTCAGCATACTCTAGCCAGGGAGTTGTTTAAGACAGAAATAGACAACCTGGTGTTGTACGGCTATGGTATCAAGGGCTTTATACTTTCGATGATCGAAACAGCCATTCGGATTTCTGATAAAAAAATTCCATCTGAAGTAATTGAAAAAATTATAAACCACGGAAAAGAACTACTTGAGAAACCGGTAGAACTAATCGATGGAGTGGAGGAGGTTTTAAAAGCACTCCAGGGAAAATATAAGTTAGTGTGCGCAACGAAAGGAGACTTACTCGACCAGCATCGAAAACTCCACAAATCGGACTTGGGCCATTACTTCCATCATATCGAAATCATGTCCGACAAGAAAGAGATCGATTATCAGAAACTCATCAAACGCCTTGATATCAAAGCGGAAGAATTTCTGATGATCGGGAATTCATTGAAGTCGGATGCGTTGCCGGTGATCAACATTGGGGGCCACGCGATTCATGTGCCTTTTCATATTACCTGGGAGCACGAACGGATCGAGGGTAACATCGAACATCCGAACTTCAACCAAGCGGAAAACATCCGAGATGTACTAGAGCTTCTATAGCGGTCTCACACGTAAAAGCCGGACACCTCCAAAATCAATCTATTAACTCCTCCCTGGCTTTCCCGGCCCCCGGCTTCCCAGGTCCGTCCGTGTACAGCCGCAGACAATAAAAAAACCCAGACGATTTCTCATCTGGGTTTGAATTTTATTAAGAGATATTACTCTCCTACAACTTTCACTTTAATCTCATGCTTCACTTCTTTGTGAAGGTCGAGCGTTGCATTGTACGTACCCAATTGCTTAGGGCTTTCCTTCAACACAACTTTCTTGCGGTCGATATCGAATCCTTTTGCTTTAAGTGCATCGGAAATCTGAAGCGCAGTTACCGCACCGAAGATCTTCCCTGATTCACCAGCCTTTGTTTTGATTTCAACTGTGAGATCACCAACTTTTGCAGCAAGGGCTTCAGCATCTTGCTTTACCTTTGCAGCTTTGTGAGCCGCCTGACGAACGTTCTCATTCACCAGTCTCTTGTTCGATTCGTTGGCAATCAATGCAAACCCGTTCGGGATAAGGTAGTTATTTCCGTAACCAGCCTTCACCTTTACGATATCATTCTTATAGCCAAGTCCTGCAACGTCTTGTTTCAGTATTAGTTCCATGTTCGTTTTCTTTAAGGGTTAACAGATTACTTCAAAGAATCACCAACATACGGAAGGATCGCCAGGTGACGAGCACGCTTCACAGCCTGCGCCACTTTCTTCTGAAACTTCAATGATGTTCCAGTAAGTCTTCTTGGAAGGATCTTACCTTGCTCGTTGATAAACTTCAATAAGAAGTCAGGATCTTTGTAATCGATATACTTGATACCATTCTTCTTGAAGCGGCAGTATTTAGGCTTAATTTCTGCGCGCTTAATTGGTTCGTTCATTAATGTCATCGTGCAGACTCCTCCTCAGTTTTTCTTACTTGTCTTTTTTCTTTGTTTTTGAATTCGCCTTTGCGTCTTCTTTCGTTATACACTACAGCATGCTTATCAAGCACTGTAGTCAAAAAGCGCATAACTGATTCGTCTCGTCTGTACTCGGTCTCGAGTGTGTTGATCACAGTAGGTTCTGCCGTAAATTCAAGAAGGTTGTAGAAGCCTGTAGACTTTTTGTTGATGGGATAAGCCATCCTTTTTAAGCCCCACTGCTCATTGTTAATGATCGTGGCGTTAGCTTTCTTCAACACTTTCACGAACTTTTCGACAGTATCCTTTGCCTGGTCTTCAGACAAAACGGGATTGAGAATGAATACCGTCTCGTAATTGTTCATAAATGTTTTTAAGTTTTGAGCCTGCAAAGGTAGGAAAA
>DASWTM010000307.1:0-21265 GCA_036402115.1 Chryseosolibacter sp. | reverse complement strand
TCCCTCCTCCTCTGCAGGGTTCCAGTCCCTCACGATTGGAACAAGCTCTAATGCCTTCAAGTATAAACACTTGAAGGTTTTTTTATGTCGAAAATGTACGGGAGGGGGAGTGAAATGAACCCTTTAATTTTTTGCCAGGTTGTAACGTACATATTGCTGCTGAAAACGCGTGAAAACCTTCAAAGTGGTGAGTAAAGTCGGGAGTAACCATTATTCTAAATCTGACTCACCAATTTCCTCTTGAATGGATGATAAAGTGTCAAAAAAGTCTTTTAGCGCATCTATGTCTCCCGTGAAAAATATAGCGTTAACTGTTTACAAAGCGCTTGACTTTTAGTTCATTCTTTTTGAATTACCCTTAGCTTTTGTTCTAAAAATCAACGTGCGTCACGATGGTGCCAGCACTATTCCCTTTCCATTGTCTCGTTTGGAAACTGCATGCTTTTGTGCGTAAACATCGTTAAATACCCTGGTAACTATTTGACGTAATCATTTGAGTCCGAACAAATGCTAGGGACAGGAACCCACTTGCCTTTCCATGCCTATAGGTTGACAATGCTGCTTAGAGGTGTGGAAAACTGTAAAGTGGTGAGCACTGATGAGCAGTTTAGCTAATAGATTTACTCACGAGTATTATCATCAAACCTGAAGAATCATTGAGAGAAGCTCAGTAAACACCTGGCTACAGGAAGGCACGTAACCAATATAAAAGAAGACATTATGTTAAACCGTGCGGCTGCTGTTCGGAAACCGGTTCATGGTGGATAGCGCTGTCGCAAATAAATTTGTGTGTTACTCTCTCAATCACGTCACCGCGATCCTTCTCTTAAATGAAAACAAAGTAGCCGTCTGATCCACCGTACAAAGTAGCGCGCCATGGCGTCATAGTGCAGAAAATGCATTAAAATCTATAGGATTAGACCAATGAATTTGGCGTAAATTCTCTTATCTCGTATTTTGAGATCGTATGAAAAAAGACCCCCAGTTCGAACTCCGAAGTGACGAGATCCAGGAAATCATTACTCATGTACCAAGCGGTTTAATCCGCTACGGGACAATAGTCGTATTTATCGTGCTTGCAACGATTCTGTTAATTTCATGGTTTATAAAATATCCTGATCTCCTGGAGGCGGATGTTGTAGTCACAACGACCCCGTCACCGATAGATTTGGTGGCCCGGGTGCCCGGGAAGCTCGTGATCTTGAAAGGCGATAACGAAAATTGTCAACGAGGAGAGCTCGTAGGTTACATCCAGTCCCATGCAGATGTGTTTTCCGTGCTTGAACTTGAACGGACATTGGCAGTGGATTCTTCCGCGAAAAATCTGCCAGACGGCTTACAAATCGGTGAACTTCAACCCTTCCTGTCCTCACTCAAAAATGCTCAAACAGAACTGAGACTATTCCATCAAAATGACATGCTGGCTTCTCAGATACTGAGACTGAAAAATCAGCTAGATACGTATGGCAAGCTTTCATCTTCATTTGCGCGCCAGGTTGAATTATCAAAAGAGGATCTTTCTCTGGGACATCAAAAGTTCTTAGCCGACTCAACGCTATTTAAGCAGCAGGTAACTTCAAGCCTGGATTTTAATCGTGCAAAAAGCGAATGGGTGCAACAGCAACGAGCTGCCCGAAATTTTGAAACAACGTTATTAAGCAACGAGCTGCAAATGAAACAAGTAGAAAAACAGATTTCGGACCTGGTGATACAGCGGCAAGAAACGGGAGAGAGATTAAAATTGGCAGGAGCGAATGCGTATCGCGAACTAACAAATCAAATTAAGAAGTGGAAAGATAGCTATCTATTGTATGCGACACGCGATGGCCTTATAGCTCATCTGGGTTTCCTAGAAAATGATATGTACGTAGAAATCTCCAAGCCCTTATTTTCAATCCTTCCAGCTGACGGAAACATAATTGCGAGAGCCACTTTGCCAATCGCGGGTTCAGGGAAAGTGAAAATTGGACAACGCGTTAATATCCGCTTGGCCAGCTATCCTTTTCAACAATATGGTATGCTTAGCGGTGTAGTAAAATCGATCTCACAAGTACCTACGAATAATTCTTATGTGATTCTAATCAGCCTTCCTGACAAGCTTGTCACATCTCAGAAAATAGATATCGACTTTCGCCAACAATTATCAGGCACAACGCAAATCGTCACGGAAGACATGCGCCTGATCAGTCGTTTTATTTATCGCTTTCGACTACTGCTTCCAGACCGTAGTAGCTAATGGAATATTTCTTTTGTGGATGTGTCGACCAAGACTTCCATTCACCTGTGTATGGGTCATAACCACACTTGAGTGGCCGACTGTAGATATCTTCGGGGGTCTCTAAGAACGCACGACAGTCAGTACAAACATGTCGGAACTCGCAGTCGCGACAGATGTTAATATCATCTTTTTTAATGTTCCAGAATCTTTGAAAGCCTTTATTTGACACAACCTCATTCAGAGGCGCGTCAATTCTGCCAAATGTCTCTTGCATAGCGGGGCAGTTTTTTACCAAGCCTTCAGACGTTATAGTGATTTTTCCATTTAGACAAGTGTTGAAATGCTGCGACTCAGAAAATGTCTTAATGTTACATGAGAAACAATGGGTATGTATTTTGCCGCACTGCCGTGCATCAAGAATTCCTTTAGTGTGGATAACTTGCCTGCCGAGAATATTTTCAACTTTTTCGATGTTTGCGCCATAAAGCGTTATCGAGTACAAACGCTGAAAGCTAACAAAAAGGTATTCGAAAATCGGGCTCGTCCAACCCTCAGCGAAAGGCATGCAAATATTTACGGTCAAAATCCTTGTTGGCTTCAAGTTTCGAACAAGGGTTTCCAATAACGTCCTATCCATTTTATGACGAATCCAAAAATCGACAAACTTTACGCCAGCATCACTGAGTGAATGCAATGCTTTAGCAACATCAAAAGCTGGCTGGTCAGAAAGTTCAATAATTGCATGTGATAACGTGCCCGGATTAGTATACTCCAGGCTCAATTCCGGAAATTGGTCAGGGTCAGTAACAAAATGACCGAGATCATTCTCAACGAGGTATTTGATGCAGGCAGCTGTCTCCTCGTCAAAATCGTCACATTCACATAAAGACCGTTCCTGCATCAAGTCTGCAAAAGCATTGGGTATGAAGTGAACATCATTTCGCTGTAAATCACAAACCGTTGAACGGGTTGCTCCCCGAACGATAATACAGTTGGCGAACAGTTTAAATTCTGCCTTCTTTGTCATGAAGTTTTGAAATTGGTCTGTGGAAACTTTTACATACTGACATTGCAGACTTATAAAAAGGAAAATCATCTGTTCTTAGAATGTCGATCCGCGCGTTTTCCTTAGACTCTATCAATCGGTAATTGATTGGCAAATTATCCTGCATTTCTTTTAGCCGTGATTCGAAATCATTTCTCATAACTCATTAACTGTTTTGCGATTTCCCTTTCTAAATAATAGTTACAGGGGTAAGATGTCATTCCTATCTGTCCGACAGGATTAATTTCTAAAAAGAAGTATTCATCAGTATTTTTCTGACGAACGATATCTATCGATCCGGTTGTCAAATTAAATGCATTTACCAGTTTAATCAGTTTTTCCTGAAGATCCACCGGCAACTTAAATGGCGTAGTGCGATTCGGCTTTGCTTTATTGTAGTTTCGAAAATCAAGTTGTGTTTGCTTGTCGCGCTGAGAGAAGATCGCCATGGGAAAAAACTTTTCTCCCAGAAAAAAAACCCGAAGCTCAAAATCTTTTTCGATGAGGGCTTGAAATAAGGATGGAAAAAAGAATTCCCCATCGAGTTGCTGAATGAAATCATCTTCCACCTCGGAAGTGTGCATGGAATGACCGTACCCATCTGACCGAAAATGAGGAACATCACCGATAGTCTTCGTAATAATTCTCGTGTGCAATGATTTGAAATGTATCAAGTCGCTTTTTTTGCTGGTTATCAAAGTTGCTGGTACACGCAGCCCGATTTGTCGAGCTTTATCAAGAACTTCCAGCTTACGAATTCCGATCTCGGAAGGCTTAGATATCCAATGACAATCCTTCAGCTTTCTCCAAAGCTCGTTGGTCAGCAAATTGAATTCTTTGCGCAAATGGTCCTCCATGATCTGGCGATTGTCAGGTGACAATTGCCCATGTTTTAAAAGATTACCAAAAAAATCGTCATCTATCCAACGCCTGAACCAACAGCTCTTCACATCATTCAACCTATCGGAAAACGTGTTATTTTGACCGCCAAAGCTCACTTCTTTGAAGTAATCTGACCCGTTTATTCGTTGAAAATTTGCTTTAAAATGGATAAGCCAATCCATCACATCGTCCGTGGTGCCTTCAAATTTGCTTTTACTAAACAATGCGATCATTGCGATACCTGTTTTATGTCATCAAGGTCCATTCGAATGGTGACGCCATGCAAATTGTGGAACTCTATTCTCACGAAGCCATAACGTTCGCTGAAGTAATACTCACACGATGTATTGATCTCGCTGTTTTTAGCGAACGCTTTAAATTTGTAAACCGAGTCTATTCCCCATGGGGTTGGAATTGTTTCTCTTTCAATCAATGAATATGATAACTGCAGCATAGTGTCAGTGAGGTAATCATATTGTTTCATAGCATGATCGGGTATGCCAAACGGCATTTCCCAAGACGTATTTTCCGCGATTGGGAACCTGACGTAAGGAAATGGAGTTAATTCGTTCATATAGAAAAAATGACTCCTAGGTGGATGTAAAAAAACACGAGTTGAATCTTCCACTACACCGGTTTTCTCACCAAACAATACTTTCCGGTCCCCGTTTTTGTAATCGTACTTAATAATAGTTTGTGTTTCACCAAGACCTGTTTCCCCTTTATTTCTAAACACCTCGAGCGTGACGTGGTCAATTGCGTAGGGTGGGTTGTCGTGCTCTTTGTTAACAGGAGCGAGTGCGGGTTCCGGCCCTGATAAACTGTTTCTCAAGTAAAGCTGCTGATCATGACCCACGCTATCGGTTATCCTTAACCTGTAAATAAATAAATTTCCTGTTTTAAATATCTTATTGTCATCGTTCAAAGTATTGACAGCTCCCATATCAGCGAGAAAGGCGGGGTCAGGTAAGTCATACAACGTTGCATTCAATCTGCGTACGGTTACGAATACAAGAAAGGCCAACGGTATTGCAACAACTGCAAGAATGATCTTTTTTTTTAGTGTCATTTTTGGAAGGTTAGGGTTAAACATTCAATGTCTAACCCTATTTGAATTACTTACTCTTTATTCGCAGCAATCGTCTGGATAAGAGTCTCCATTCACATCTTGATCTACGAAAAGTCCCCAAGGACCATAGTAGGTGTGTGCTACGTGCTCAGTAGTCAAAGTTGACGGAGCAGGTTCATTTCCTCCGATCAGACTACTCATTTCTAACTTACCGAGTTGAAACTGGCTGAGGTCAGATTTTCTTTTTGTCATAATTTTTGAAATAATGTGTAACCATTTTTTTAGATCTCGCTTGCAGCCTTACGCTTAGCAACAATTATCGGCATATGCATCACCGCATACTTCGACATCATAGTTACCACTGAGGTAGTAAGATAAATCTTTTGTTTGGTGGCTGTGCTCGGTTTGCACAGATGTCTCTGGGACGTTACCACCAACCAGGTGGTTCATTTCCAGTTTCGAAAGGGTCTGAACTTTTGTTTCCATTTTTTTTGGTTTTTTTTCCTACTCATGCGCTTTTCGGTATCCGCGGCCTCTGCTGCTCTTACGGCCAGCTCAGCAGATCAAATATAAAACGACACGTTCCGGTATTATCGGAATGAAAAAAAAATCCGCCTTTCAAAGTATGAAGATGATTCTTGGGTAACGTTCCGATCTTTAAGATGAACTCATTTTCATAATAATAAGATCTTCGTTCCCTGCAGTATTCAACTTCAGCGCCCAGCTCCTTCAAATCTTTCAACTCATCCATAAGAACGGATTTACTAAGGCCTAGGCGCCTTGAAAATTGTTCAGGTGTTCCGGTTGCCTTTCTTCTGATAAGGTCATCCATCTGCTTCAAACGTTCAATATATTTCAGGAGGCTCATACAAGTTTTTTAATTACCTAACTCAAGCTGATTTTTCACAAGATTAAAATATTTACCTTTTGACAGGGTTAGTTGTTCATGTGAGCCCACTTCGACAATCCTACCTTTATCCATCACCACTATCTGATCAGCGTTTTTTACGGTACTCAATCGGTGCGCAATGACCAACACGGTTTTACCATAAAAAAACTGATTGAGGTTTTCAATGATCGTTTTCTCATTGTTGGCATCCAATGCACTGGTAGCCTCGTCAAAGAAAATGAAATCGGGATTTTTGTACACTGCCCTGGCAATTAGAAGGCGCTGCTTTTGTCCCTGGCTAAGTCCAACGCCATTGCTGCCAACCATGGTATTGTATGCCAACGGTAATGACTCAATATGCTCTTTAATATTGGCAACCGTAACTGCATGAAACAATCGGCTTCGATCAATGCGATCCTGTCCCAATGCAATATTCCGGGCGATTGTATCAGAAAATAAATATCCATCCTGCAATACAGTGCCGCAGTAGTTACGCAAATGCGAAGCTTTAATGCTTTCGAGCGGTACGCCTCCAAGTGTTATCTCGCCACTTTGCGATTTGTAAAACTTCAGCAGTAATTTTAATAGTGTTGTTTTTCCACTGCCACTGGATCCAACAATCGCTGTTGTTTTACGCTCAGGAATAATCAGGTCTATGCGATCCAAAACTTTTGGAGAATAAGGCCCATCATACTGAAACGATAAATTCTTTATGATAATGGTTTTGTTTTCCGGAAGAACATCGATGAATCCGAGGTTGTCATCGTCAGATTCTTCCTCTTTCAAGGCATGGATCTCTGCAATCCGGTCTAGGCTGAGCTTAGCATCCTGAAGATCGCGACTAAAAGCCACGAATTCATTAACAGGAACGTTGAGCTGCCCGATGATGTATTGCACAGCCATCATTGTTCCCAAAGTCATATCACCTTCAATCACGGCCAGCGCAGACATCATTGTAATGATCATGTTTTTGGATTCATTCAATAATGCACTACCAACATCCTGATATTGCTGCAGCTTATTGGACGCAACACTGATTTGAAAAAGTTTCGCCTGGATGCGCTCCCATTCCCACCTTTTTTGAGTCTCGCAATTGTTAAGTTTGATCTCACACATTCCATTGACAGTTTGTATTAGACTGCTTTGATGGTCTGCCATTTGCTGAAACTTTTTATAATCGAGCTCGGCTCTTTTCTTCAAAAACAGCAAAACATATGTTATATAGAGTGCGCTAAAGCCAAAGAAAACAGCAAAAATCTTAACGTTGTAAATAATTAAAACCACTCCGAATACTACAAGATTGAATAACGAAAAAATGGTATTCAATGACGAGGTGCTTAACAGTCGCTCAATGCGCGAATTGTCTTCAATTCTGCGAAGAATGTCTCCAATTTTTTTGCCTTCAAAAAATTGCATTGGAAGGCGATAGAGTTTGATGAGAAACTCCGACATAATCGAAATGTTGATTCTTGTGCTAAGATGAAGCAAAATCCACCTGCGAATGATCTCGACAGAAAAACGGCTGACGAAGAGAAAAAATTGTCCGATAAGCACCAGATAAATAAACTCGATGTTTCTTGTGTTAATACCCACGTCTACTATTGACTGGGTGAGAAAGGGAAACATCAATTGGATAATGCTGCCAGTAAGCAGCCCGAGAAGCATTTGGGAAACCAACTTCCCATGACCGGAAAAATATCTTGTTAGCCTTCGGAGCTGATTCCATCCGGTGAGCTCGGTCGCACCTGAAGATTCAAAAAATGCGGGTGTCGGCTCAAGCAATAAAACTACACCAGTTTCTATTCCGTGGGCATTGGAAGAAATCCATGCACTTTTGAACTCTGCAATAGAATAAGTAATCAGTCCTGATGCAGGATCGGCAACGTAAACTTTTTTACGAGTAATCTTTCGAACGACAACGAAATGCTTTTGCTGCCAATGAACAATACATGGTAACTTGGCTTCATAGAGTTTTTCAAGCTGAACCTTAGCTCCAATGGTACGGAATCCAATTTCTTCCGCGGCATGACTAATGCCTAGTAACGAAACACCTTCGCGAGTGATGAAACAACGATCTCGAAGGTCTTGAAGTGAGTAGTGACGACCGTAAAAAGCTGCAATCATTCGAAGACACGAGGGCCCACAATCCATTGCATCCATCTGACGGTATAGCGGGAAGGATGAAAGGGTTTTCTTCCAGATCATGTAGGGTCATTTTGATTCTAACATAGTATATAATTAAGAAATGTCAAATTCAAAACCTGCAAAACTGCAAAGTATCGACTGAACAACTTTTTAATTGGTTGATCTACAATCAAAAAAAATTCATGTTTTCAATGGAGGTAGACAAGTGTATTTTTTCGAAATGGAGTAGCCATTGACCTTATCAAATAGATCGTTACTTGAGATTAGGCATTTAGATTTTATCTTTGAGTGAAGAATTGCAGAAAAAAAAGTGGTGAGCAAACTGGTGAGTAAGTTTTTTAAGCCGCTTCTAAGATATTGAAAAGCAGCAGGCTAAGGGTTGTATTCATTTCCCTCCTCCTCTGCCAAAGTCAGAAACGCCTGCCTAAGCCTGCAGGCGTTTTTTATTTCTACGGACTAATCAACTTGAACTCGTGGTGGACAATTGCATTAACTGCATTGCCCGATTTGATTGCGGGCTGTTTGAATGCGTGGAGAAAGCCGACAGGTCGCAAAACCGAGTTCATAACACAGCCTCGACAGGCCGTTTTTTCTCCGCCAACTCTCGTTGGCCAGTTCCTTACTCCAATTCATTTTTTGCTTTCAGCAGCTCTTCTTTTTTGATATTCCTCAAAAGAGATAATTGTACCGATTTCGGTTTGAAAAGGGGGCTCAATGATTGATAGAATCCGTTTTAATTCGTCCAGGGTCTCGGTGGGATCCGCACAAATACCATTGATTTTAATTACCGCTGTCTGAAATTCTCGTTCAACCTCAACATATTTATACCTCAGGGGCTTACCAAGTAGTACGTAAAGCTTTTTCTTATACGCCTCGGTCGATAAATATCGCTTTCCTTCTTCTGATTTGTAAAACGTATAGTCAGAAATGAGTTCCTTTAGATTTTCGATTTCATCTTCGATGCAGTCTCGAAGACTTTTCGGGATTTCTTTTTTTATTTCAACCAGATTTTTCTTCGTTTCTCTGATTTCCTTCAATGGTGTTTCAATGGAACATTCCTGGATCTGAGAAAGCTTTGACAGTAAGCTTTTTAATCCTGAAAAATCATCAGTCAATAAATACGGTTTTTCTGTTGGGTCTTCATGGTCGATTTTAAAAAGCTTATTTTCATGTTCGACCAAAATGTTTCCATTATTGTCCGAACCAAAAATACCATAAGAGTCGTCTATCTGATATGTTTCTCTTAACTCGGATTTCTCGTTCTCATTATTGAGAATCCTCCATTCTAACAAAGGAATGAAATGAATATTTTCCATATAACTTTAAACTGCGTCCCTGAAGAATACCGCTGGGCCGAAAATTTGAATATAACTTTCTTTTCAGGTAATCCTAGCTTAACAAAAAACGGAATGTGATTTTTTATAGATTCAATATCGAAATGAGCAAACCGAACTTATTTGCAGCCCGTGAGACACTACTGCACAATCTCGATGATGTTCATGCTCAGTCGAACTTGCAGTACGATAAATTGCCAGAATTTGAGCCAAATTTTGGTGAGTTGTGGCTTACAAAAGATTCATCATTCGTAGATTTTGTTGATGATGGGCGTGCAACTGGCGGCAACGGTCTCCTCGTCAGTGAAAAAGCTCTCACAGTTTTGCAGAAGCTGAAGCTCCCTCCCAATCGCGCCTATGCACTGAAGACAATCCAAAATGGTAAAAGAGTTTCAACTCAATATTATTGGCTTCAAATTCTATCTGTCAACTATCACGAATGGATTAACTTTTCCAAGTCGGCATTCCAGTTGAAAAGCCGATTTGAAATGGATACTGCTGTTGCAGGTGACATTGTCAAAATTGCTACTAGTAACGAATTCATGGCAATACTGGATTCGCTTGGCGAAAACGATCAGGAGCTTCATTTTTCAAGGCTTGTATTCAATCAAAAATATCAAGCGTCAGGTTTCGACATCTTCTGGCTCGACTATCTGCAAGGCGTCCTTGAAACCAATGCAATTGTTAGTGAACGCTTGAAGGAAGCTTTCGAAGCAAACGGACTAGTCGGTTATTCTTTGAAACATATTCCCATCGTCATTGACCCCTAGTCAGCCATGCGTTTTGGTTGGATGTATTTTTCGCACACCCCGGAATGATATAGGAACTGGTTGGTTCAGGGAGGCGATGCGCTCAGCGCTTAGCCCGGCATTGATTCATCTCGATCACTGAACTCTTTAAAAAAACGACTCTCCGAATAATCTCGCTGGCTGATCTGCACCACGTTCAACGGATTCGTTAAATCTTCAGCCTGCCGAGCCTGCTGATCTTTTTTTCTAAGTCCCTGCGATCCGTCCCCTAGTTTTTGAAAATGAGGAAGCGCGAATTGATCGTACAGACTTCATTCCTGCTGCGAAATAG
Source organism: Chryseosolibacter sp. (assembly GCA_036402115.1). Lineage (GTDB taxonomy): Bacteria > Bacteroidota > Bacteroidia > Cytophagales > Cyclobacteriaceae > Chryseosolibacter. The sequence continues at coordinate 10,603 of DASWTM010000307.1, read as the reverse complement.
CGTATCTAAATTTCTCCGAATTCGTGCCAGCGTTACTGTTGATAGCCATGCCTGAGCTATTCTACATTTGCCGTTGTAAGAAACATCAATTCAAGGATTGCCGAAACTGCACCGGTGACAAAGTTGTCTTCCTTTTAAAAAGCGTGCTAAAAGACTGCGAATGTTCAAACCCAAGAGCAAAGGCAATCTCACTCACTGACAATGAAGTTGTGGCTAATTTCTCTTTCGCCTTCTCAATTAATTTCTCATGAATGTGCTGTTGTGTGTTCTGACCGGTATGTATTCTCAATAAATCGCTCAAGTAATTAGGTGATAGGTTCATCTCGGATGCGATGTATTGCACAGTCAATAATCCTTTTTGAGAAGGCGCATCGGTTTCGAAATAGGCATTGATAATTTGCTCAAATTTCGCGAGTAGACCTTTGCTATGATTTTTTCGTGTGATAAACTGTCGTTCATAAAATCGATTTGAGTAGCTAAGCAAGAGTTCTATGTGAGAGAGTATAATCTCCTGCGTGTGCTTGTCGATATGCTGACATTCCTTATCGATCTTGTTCAGGATAGTCAACAGATCAATTTCTTCTTCAGCGGACAAATGGAGAGCCTCATTTACTGAATAGGAGAAGAATCCATAGTTGTTGATTGTATTTGCCAGCGAATGGGTAAGGAGAAAATCCGGATGAAAGATCAACAGATATCCCGATCCGCATTCCACAGTCTGAAGATCGAGAGACTGTACCTGATTCGGTGCCGTGAAACTCAGAACACCGGTGTCATAGTCATAATGCTGCTGCCCGTATTTAATTTTTCCTTTTGCATCGCGTTTAAGCGCTACGCAATAAAACCGATTGACGAAACCTTTCCATACGTCCTCGTCCAGGAATACACTTTCCTTAAGATTAATGACGCTTACTAAGGGATGCCGAGGTGCTGGCAAACTGAGCAAACGATGAAATTCCGAGATCGATTGAATTGTATTCATACCTACGTGTATTGCATCAACGTTAACGCAACGATTTTTTAATCAATCAGGTTCATGCTAAACTCGTCATAAGGCTTGCCGGTGTCTGTTCCCAGCGGAACAATACTTTCGAGCTGTGAAAGTTCTGTGTCACTCAAACTGATCTCGGTGGCCGCGATATTTTGTTCAAGGTACTTTCTACGCTTGGTGCCGGGAATTGGAACAAAACCCTTGCTGATAATCCAGGCTAGAGCCAACTGTGATGACGTAACTCCCTTTTCAGACGCCATCGCCCCGATGGCTTCCACCAATTCAATGTTCTTGTGAAAGTGAGCTTCCTGAAACCGCGGGATCGCTCTGCGGAAATCATCCTTCGGCAAATCATCGATCGTCCTGATCTGACCTGTCAAGAACCCACGACCAAGTGGCGAGTATGGAACAAAACCAATCCCGTGGTTCTTCAATGAATTTATAATACCACGTTCTTCAACGGTCCGTTCAAATAACGAGTACTCGCTCTGCACTGCCGTGATCGGATGGACTACATTCGCGCGGATTACCGTTTCCGATGACACTTCCGACAAACCGAGATACCGAACCTTTCCTTCCCTCACCAATTCACCCATCGCCCCCACGGTTTCTTCGATGGGTGTCCCCTTATCCAGTCGGTGCATATAATAGAGATCGATAAAATCGGTTTTCAGATTTTTGAGTGAACGCTCCACGGCTTTCTTTACATATTCTTTTTTGCCATTGATTGCCCACGTTACTTTATTGTCATCGTTGATCTCCCAACCAAACTTTGTAGCAATTATATATTGGCCACGGTTGCCCGCAATCGCTTTGGAAATAAGCTGTTCATTTTTAAAGGGTCCATACAAGTCCGCGGTATCAAGAAAATTACCACCTAGTTCTAATGATCGATGAATTGTGGCAATTGCTTCCTTTTCATCGGCCGGTCCGTACATGTTACCTTCCTCAAATCCTGTCATGCCCATACACCCCAGGCCAATCTGCGGCACCATCAGTCCTTGCGTTCCTAATTGAATTGTTTTCATCTCTGATTCTTGTTTGTGTCAATGAATCAAAGGTCTGATGTAGGGTGATGGCTTTTGTATGCAAAGCCATGAACGTTGTATGTAAATCACCGATAATTACAACAAGCGTCTTTATTCTTCGAGATGTTTTGAAATAGATGGGCAAGTAGTAGTCAACTGTGCTAAAATCAAAGTTTTGCCCCTCCTAGGATTTCACACCTGCGATTGTATAGGCAGGTTCCGTCCGTCTTGTCGAATATCTCAATCTTTATTCTTCACTTACTACTTCAATCTTCGATGCTGGCGTAGCCATAATGAGTGCGCGCAACCGCTCTTCATTACTATCACCCCATTGTCCGATCGCGCCAATTACTGGTATTAAGCTTTCACCAAATTCGGTAAGATTATATTCAACTTTTGGTGGAACAACAGGATAGACAACTTTCGAAATTAACTCGTGATCTTCCAACTCTTTCAATTGAACATTTAATACTCTCCGGGAGGCATCAGGAATTTTGCGTTGCAATTCGCTCGGACGCTTATGACCTTGTTTAATAAACCACAACAGGCGCATCTTCCATTTTCCATACAGCACTTCGCCTACGAGGTCTAAGCCACAATTCAAATTCAATGGAATTTTTCTGTTTTTCATAGATCAAAAATAACCTTATGCTTTGGAACATACCATAGGGGATAAAATTATCCCTATGCAATAAAAAAAACCGTACTTGTTCTAAGCGCTCATACACTCCAATTTTGCCCATATAAATTTTCAAGAAAAATAACACGTAGCAAAATGGAAAATCAATTGAGCAATGAGTTATCAGGCAAAATCGCACTGGTAACCGGTGGAACTAAAGGCTTGGGCAAAGCAATCGCAGAACGATTGGAAAAAGCAGGCGCAAAAGTAATTGTGAGCGCGAGAAGCGAACCACAAAGCAAAGGAAACATGCATTTCATTTCCGCAGACTTAAGCACGGCAGCGGGGACTGAAAAAGTCATTAAGGAGGTTCTGTCAAAATTTGGTCACCTGGACATTTTGGTAAACAACATGGGTGGGTCAGATACACCAGCAGGTGGCTTTGCCGTGTTAACGGATGAAAATTGGGAAAAAATGATTCAAACAAACTTGATAGCGTCAGTTCGGCTGGACAGAGGTTTTCTCCCACAAATGTTAACACGCAAAAGTGGCGTTGTTATTCACATTGCCTCAATTCAAGGTCGGTTGCCTTTGCATGATTCCACTTTACCATACGCTGCTGCAAAGGCAGCGTTAATCAATTATAGCAAAGGTCTATCGAAGGAAGTTTCTCCAAAAGGTGTCCGGGTACTAACAGTTTCACCTGGTTGGATAGCTACGACTACAAATACCGGCTTCCTCGAGCGCATTGCGGAAAATGCGAAAATTACCATTGATGAAGCCAGACAAAGTGTAATGGATGCCTTGGGAGGAATTCCATTTGGCAGACCAGCGGAGCCCCAAGAGATCGCGGAGTTTGTCGGATTCCTGGTTTCTCCAAAAGCTAACTACCTCACGGGAACAGAGTATGTGGTTGACGGTGGAACGATTGCAACCATTTAATCAGAAATAAATTATAACTAAAACAAAACAACACACAACATGAAAGTACCAAACGTAATCCAGGAATTGATCAAAGCACAAAACAACCTTGACAGTGAAGCGTATGCAAATCTTTTTTCCGAATCCAGTGTCGTGTATGACGAGGGTAAAACGCATACCGGAAAAAAAGAAATCCAAAAGTGGATTGCTGAAGCTAATGAAAAGTATAAAACGATAATGGTGCCTGTTGGATATAGTGAGACGGGTAACAAGGGAATGTTATCCGCTAAAGTTTCAGGTACATTTGAGGGGAGTCCGGCCGTCTTGAGATTTAATTTCGAGTTCAAAGAGGGACTTATTCAATCCTTGAAAGTAACGGGATAACCAGATCAATAAACTACCTTGCAAATTTACATTTATGAGTTACTGCTCAGCAATAAATCAAATGGAAACGGGTGATCGAAAAACGCTTCACCAAAACTATCACGATAGTCACTATGGTTTTCCAATTCACGATGACAATGAACTGTTTGGAAGGTTGATTCTGGAGATCAATCAGGCAGGGCTGAGCTGGGAGACGATTTTAAAGAAGGAGAAAAACTTTCGCAAGGCATACCACAATTTTAGTATCAAGAAGGTGGCAGCATATACGGAGGCGGATCGCAAGCGACTTCTGGCAGATGCGGGAATTATTCGTAACCGCTTGAAGGTAAACGCGGCCATAGAGAATGCCAAAACAATCCTCGTTTTGCAAAAGGAGTTCGGCTCGTTTGAAAAGTGGTTGCAAGTCAATCATCCAAAAACAAAAGAGGAATGGGTAAAGCTGTTTAAGAAGACTTTTCGTTTCACAGGGGGAGAAATCGTCAACGAATTTCTGATGAGCATCGGTTTTTTGGCCGGTGCTCATTCCTCGGATTGTCCAATTCATAAAAAGATCTTAAAAGCAAAGCCCATGTGGTTGAAGTGAAACATCACCCGCTACACGGATTCGAGACGATCGACATACAAGTTCTTTAGTAAAACCCTCGGCTCGCGCTGAACAGTCACAATGAAAGTTGCTGCCTAACACAGGCAGCGCTGAAACCTGTGATTTAATCAATTCATTCCCTTCGTTCACTAAAGCCTGACATCTCTTTCGTGCAGGCAAAAGCTATGTGTTAAGAGTACCACGTCTACGTGTGTTACCTCCGCCTATTCTTATCGTTTTCCTGGCGACAGGAACGCAAGGGAAAAATGTACAAGCCCAATCGCCAATTGTCCATTTTTCCGCGCCTCCATCCGCAGCACCTTTGTCTTATCAAAATAACAACAAAACAAAAACACATATGAACCGATCAGCAAAAGCCGTATGGAACGGCACAATCAAAGAAGGTAAAGGTATACTGACCACCCAAAGCAAAACACTCAACAGCAGTCCCTATTCGTTCGTCTCAAGGTTTGAGAATTCCAATGGTACTAATCCTGAGGAATTGATGGCCGCTGCGCACGCAGGATGTTTCACGATGAAGTTAAGTAGCGACCTCACCTCTGCAGGATTTCCTCCTATGGAAATCAGCACGACATCCGTAGTGTCGCTCGAAAATGGCGTGATCTCAAGATCTGCGCTTACCGTTGACGCACAGGTTTCAGGCATTACATCCGAAAGATTCCAAGAGATCGCAAGCCACGCGAAAGAAACTTGCCCGGTAAGTAAGGCCTATAACCTGACCATCACACTGGAAGCCCGTCTCCTTACACCTTCATCTGAAGTAATTCTATAATCAACAATTTAATTTATAAAAAATGAAAACAGTAATTATGACCCTTATATTCTTGATCGCAGTGTCTGTAACACTTTTTGCACAAGGGAAAAGAGTGCCAGCCTCCTCCGGACGACTCGAGTACATCGAAGTCGAAAAAAATGTCAAGTTGCATGTAACAGACATTGGCGAAGGGAAGCCCATCGTTTTGATTCACGGATGGCCATTGAGCGATGCGATGTACGAGTACCAGTATCAGTCGCTCGCGCAAAAAGGATTTCGCGTGATTGGAATAACCCTTCGCGGCTTTGGAAAATCTGACAGACCATACGGGAAATATGACTTCGATGTATTCTCTGACGACATTAAAGTAGTGCTGGAAAAACTAAACGTACAGAACGCAGTATTGGGTGGTTTCTCCATGGGCGGAGCTGTTGTACTGCACTATGTAACAAAATATAATGGTGCTCACATCAGTAAACTCGCCTTGTTTGCCGCGGCTGCCCCGTCCTGGAAGCAACGTGAAGGATCTCCTCATGGTGTATCAGACGCAGATGCGGAAGGACTTATCAAGGCAACGCTAACTGGGCGCCAAGATCTCATCGCCAGCTTCGGTGCAGCGTTCCCTGCTAGAGATGGCAACATTTCGAAGAACGTAGAGAAGTGGCTGGAGAACATCAACCTGGAAGCATGGCCATACGCGATCACACAATCCATCACTGCGCTACGCGATCTCGATCTCAGACCTGAACTTGCAAAGGTTAAAGTTCCCGTGGCGATTTTCCATGGTCCGCAAGACAAGTTATGTAGCTTTGCGTTTGCTGAAGAGCTTCATAAAGGCATTAAGAATTCATACATCGTGAGATTTGAAAACAGTGGGCATGCACTCTTCGTAGAAGAAGCAGAAAAATTTAATAACGAACTCGAGAAATTTGCAAAGCAGTAAATTGCAGATGTTGCGGGCCTTAAACCCGCAACATTTCTTTCTCAGATTACATCCTTTTAACATAGAGATCTCGATGACCAGTCAACACCTTTTCCAAAGTCAACTTAAAAAACTTGGGCTAGTTACTGTTAACAAACAAAGTATTGAGATGATCAATGGCGAGGCCTACAAACAATTCATTAAGGTCTTGTATCTACCAAAGGGTTATAAACTTACGGTTGATTTTAATGCCTATAGCACACGCCAATCGTCTCTATTCTTTGTTGCTCCTAACCAGGTTTTGAAAATCGAGAACTATGCTTCGGAGGAAGGACACCTCATGTACTACAATCGCGATTTTTATTGCATCCAAATTCATGACAAAGAAGTCGCGTGCGATGGCTTGCTGTTTAACAATATCAACAACATGCCGTTGGTCAATGTCGGCAAAGCTGAGGCACCATTTTTTGATAGTCTCTTCCTCGAGATCGAAAAGGAATTCAACCTTGACGATCCATCCCTGGAAGAAATGGTTCGAACGTATCTCAAGCAATTACTCCTTAAGGCTACCCGCCTCTGGAAAAAACAGCACCTCGAGAAGGAAATAATTGAACAAAACAACGACCTTGAATTCTTCAGGAAATTTACACTCCTGGTGGATGCTCACTACAAGCAAAAACACACCGTTGCCGATTATGCAGACGTACTGTCCATGGCCGCGAAAACGGTAACACATAAATTTAAACGGCTGAATTTACCACAGCCAAATGAGGTGATTAAAAACAGGATCATACTCGAAGCAAAACGTTTACTCGTTCACACTTCGCTTACCGCGAAAGAGATTGCTCATGAACTCGGATACGAAGACCCCGCTTACTTTAGCAGACAGTTCCTTGTGAAGACCGGAGAATCGCCCTCATCTTTTCGGATGAAATATTTATCAACGGCAAGACTCTAGCAGACGCGCATCGTTTACGCCTCACCAATTATAGCCAGGATGTCCTTTGTCGTAGTTTGCATTCGATGTCACTTTTAGTATGAGTCAGATCATGATTGCTATCCACGATCGACTCTTACTTTTAAGCTCAGCGTATTAGGTTGAGCGAGATCAAATGCCTGCAAATTTCTTGATCTCATCTATTGCAATATGATCATTCAAGTTCAGTCCATAATGCGCTTTGTGAATCGTGAAGTCTTCATTGATCAAGAAATCGGCCGGCATCAACGTCTGGGTGGCACCTTTGTCTTTTTCAGTGGGGAGATTCAGCGCGCGCCCCGCTTTAAAGTCCTTAATAGCACCGGTGGTGAAAAGGGTTGTTACTGCTTTTAAGGCTGACGCTTCTACTCCGTACTGTGCATAAATCGTCTTACCCGGATCACCTATCAATTGAACATTGGAAATATCTCGATGGAAGATACTTCTCAGGAGCAATTTTGGATCGCTTTCAAAAAAGTATATGGACTTTAGCCCCTTTGCTTCGAACGTTTCACTCATTTTTGACAAATGATGGACACGAAGATTACAAAACGGACAATTTACATTTCGGAAAAAGCCAAGATGAATTTTCCGTCCCTTAAAGTCCGATAAATTGATTCTTCTTCCGTAGATATCATGAATAGAAAAATCGATAGCGGACTGCTTGTTAGTGAGCTTCATATTTAAATAATTTTCATTTTAGAATTTTTAATGCGAGCAAAACTTTCGGCTTACTCTGCGAAGACATCCTATTTGGGCGTATTAAGGCTTCCGTTGAATGAGTGTAAGAAGATGGCAGGAATTATTTACGCGCAGAGCCGTTGATCCGCTTTTGAATTATAAATTGATAAATAGAGCCCGCGACAAACAAAACAAACAATGTAAGCAGTGTTTTTCCAATTACCGGATCACCCTGACTTTTAGCTAACGGATCTCCTACCGGAATACGCTGAAATGTTTCAGCAACGGTCGGAATCAGTGACAAAAAAAAGCTGAAAGACAAGCAAAAGTTCTCGAAAAAACGAGCACTTGTATTTCCTCTCCTGCGCTGATTGAGATAGACAGCAGCCAACACAAGGACGATAACCATTAACGACAAAATATGCCCCGGATTAAAACCTCCGGCTTTGGATAAACCTAGTGCTGTCAGGCAGGCGGACAGTGTTCCAATGAGATATAGTTTTCCGGAAAGCACCCGAAGGTTAATTCTACCATACTTTACGTAAGATGCTATTCCAGCGGCAATCGCAATTATCCCGATGATCGTGTGAAAAATGCCAAGGTTTGTAAGTCCCATTTTTTTACAAGTTTTAGTTTATTACTCCGTAAATAAAGATGTGGTGTCTCTCTGTGGTTGAAGTTGACCTCGCAAAGGTGATGCATGGAAAAGACGCGAGCTTTGCTAAACAGGTCAATTACTTGGCAATTCGGTCCAAACCGAAAGGTTATGCTTTCAATTTCAGTGGGGTTGATATGATGAATACATTATCTGCGTTTTTTCCCGGACCGATAAGCGTGATTAATAATGGGAAGGAAGGGGGCGGGTCAATCAAATGACAATGCAGGAAAATAAAGCATGCGCATTGGACTGTAGAGCGACTTACGGGTATTGTGTTTCAAAATTTCTATGTCTTCACCCACCAGAGTATGGAAAACGCTCGCTGTACGTTATTGCTCCTTATTCATCTTCGCCCGATAAGCCGTTGGCGCAACATGATATTTTTCGTGAAAGCTTTTGGTAAAATTCGCGGGATCATTAAAGCCACACTCAAAGGCGATTTCCGTAATGCGATTGTCGGAAATCAAAAGGAGCTCAGCAGCTTTTTCGAGTCTTTTCGTTTTGATGTAGTTTGCAGGCGAGTCGTTGTATAATTTTGCGAATTCCCTCTTGAATGACGACACGCTTAAATTGGTTTTTCGTGCCAGCGCTTCAATACCGACTTGCGAAAACAGGTTCGCTTCTATTATTTGTTTAAATGTATACGCAGCAGGTGAAAAAAGTTGAGACAGTATTACCTGGATCGTATCCGCGTTTCGTGTCTGCGATAGCAGGAGAATGATCTCCTTCAACTTCAAAACAAGAATGTCATCGTTTACAAGAGACGGATTCTCAAAGTAAAACAAAAGCCCTTCAATATATTTTTGAATCAAAAAGTCGTTATCTAGTTTTTCACTAGACTGATTTGACACGCTGTTCCTGGGCTGCTGAAATAGGAAAGGAATGTCTCGTTCGTAGATCCTCTTTAAAATATCAGGGTGAAAACTGATCACTACCAACTCATTTTTTTTAGTTGTCTGCGAACTGATTATTTTCTTGCCTGTGCTTATGCAATTCAGAAGTAATGAATAGTGCCTGGGTACGACTATCTGTTCGTCATCGAAATGAAATTGCATATCACCTTCCAACGAAAATAAAAAACAGGCATAATCTGAAATCGGAAAATCAAATTCAAACGGAGCTTTTACTACAATTTTCTGGATCAACGGCTTCCCGTACAAATCAATTTTCTTATATTCAGCAACCATTTCAGGTGATGTTGTGAGTTTAAAAGCCGTTTTGCAGCCGTAATATAAAATTTTTATTTGGGATTGGAAACTGCATGACTTGCAGCGTCAGGTCGAATGTCTAAAACGTAAAGCTGTTCAGCGTCTATCTCCTTCATCTTGTCTGCAACTATTTTAACGCACAGCGGCAGGGTTGTAAGTAGCCTAATGGTAGGTCGTAAGGAACTTATTTCAGAAGCGTCATTCTTAATTGCATTTGTTATAACCCATCATAATTTCAAATTTCGCTTGTCCCTTAACTCTCCTTTAAGCACTCAATTATAGAATGCTGAGTGTTGCGTTTAGGGTTTTGTTCACGTTCTGCAATAGCGTGGTGATCTCGGGCCTCCAATGACGAAAGCAAGAGCATCCGGGCTCATAATTCTCTTCTAGCTTTAAATAAAAGAGCCTGCTACACTAAGCAGGCTCTTACTTTTTGCGTGTTGGGCTAGCGGTGTAGTAACCAGTGCCTACTGCGCCTGGCCAGGTTGACCAACAACGATCTTGCCGTCTTTAATGGCAACTTTTCCATCAATCTCCAGTGTAGCGTTTACGATAGGAAGACTAAAACTTCGCGTGTCGGAAACCATGCCGTTGTACTGCGAGTTGTTGCCACCGATCCCGATAGTCATATAGCCGGCCGCCAGCCTAGGACGGTGATCCGTGTTATCGGTTTGTATAACTTTTTGTTCAGGATTAAGTCCGATGGTGAAAACAGACACTGTCATTTTTTTGCCAGAGCCAGCACCCATAATTTTCTCATAGCATGGAGCACCTTTAGATCCTTCAAGCTTTTCTACCGTTCCATTTTTGATCGTTACCGTTATATCGCGGGCCGACTCAAAGTTGCAATTCGAACG
>DASWTM010000306.1:0-13040 GCA_036402115.1 Chryseosolibacter sp. | reverse complement strand
AAATGAAAAATCCTTTACACATCGCTGCGTAAAGGATCAATTCACCTTAACCTAAACCTTGTCTTTATTACGATGCTTCGCGATAAACGGAAGCCTGAATTTCTGCCAGTAATGCTCTTTCCTCAGCCGTAAAATCCGTTGAAGTTTTCTTTTTGTTCTGTGACTCGATGAAGGACTCGAGCGATGTGTAGAAGTTCAAACGATACTTCCATACAAGCTTACTTCCAATCGCTTCTTTCAACTCACGAAGTGTTACTTTTTCGTCTACCCAATACAAATCGCTGAATAATTCACCTTCTACAGCAGATGCTCCGGTGTAACCCGGCATCAGCTTCAAATCGGAATCCTCAAGCTTTTCGCCTACTTCTTCGTGAAAATCTCCCTTACCCGTAATGTAAATCGTTACCCAACCCATTTTTCAAATTCTATTTTGTCTTTTGACCTTCGTGAAGGTTTTTCTGTTGTGATTTTGTAGCACCACGAAATTTCTTCGTGCTAAGAGATCCGCTTATGGCGGTACTGGATGCTGAGCCAAAAAATCTTCACGAGCTCGGTCATATCAACGAAACTGTTGCTAAGAAGTTTCGTTTTGTTGTACAAAGATAATGGGCTCACGCTATCAAAAACGCGGTTTTGAACCATAGTTAAAATTGGCGCAAACGATCGCTAACGGAATAACTTTTGGTTCGATGTGCGCTTGAATCGCAATAATTCCGACTTCACGGCAAGAACCTCCTGAAAAAAATCTAAAATCTTTTTTAAAAAATATTTTTTAGAAACTCCCAGTTTTTGATTTGCTCCACGAATTGGGGAATTGACGCAGGATAAGTGACAATGCAGAATAACAATCCGAAGAGTGCACCGTACAAGTGTGCATCATGGTTGATGTTATCATTTGCTTTCCTTCCTTGGTAGTAAGAGAATGCGATGTATAGCGAACCCATGATGAATCCAGGCATGCAGAGTGCGATGTAAATGCAGGTCAACTGCAGCGGTTGAAAAATTATGTAGGCAAAGATCACCGCTGACACCGCGCCTGAGGCTCCCAATGAATTGTAACCTGGATTATTCTTATTCTTGAAGTACGTTGGTAGATCGGAAACAATAATTCCCACCACATAAAGAATTACGAAATATACTCCTCCCAGATCCCCATAGACGGAGTGAAAAACGCGTTCTATGGCAAGTCCGAAAAAATAAAACGAGAACATGTTGAGCAGCAGGTGCATGTGATCTTTGTGGATCAGTCCTGAAGTGATAAATCGATAGTATTCGTTCTTATGACTGATGGCATAGGGATTCATCATCAACTTTCCAAAAAGCGCTGTCTTCTTCCAGGCCAGAAAGCTGGCTGCGATCGTTATCGCCATTATGCTGTACGTTATCAAGGGCTGAAGTTTAAGCCGCTAAGATAAACGAAAACTTGTAGTGCTGCGGCTTAATGTTTGGGCATAGAAATGATCTGACCTTGTGTGATGAAAAAGTGGTGGATTGGTTGTTCGGGATTTTATTATAAAGGGTGGAAGGAGAGGTTTTACCCTGCTGGCCTTCCGCAGCGGAAGTGGTTTGAGTATTACTGTCAGTTCTTTAATACGGTTGAGCTAAACGTCACCTTTTACCGCTTTCCAAAACTATCCGATCTCAACGGTTGGTATGAGCGCAGTCCGGACGATTTCAGATTCACGTGCAAGGCTCCGCGCGGCATCACGCACTACCAGCGCTTTAACAACTCAAAAGATTATGCGAATCGCTTTTACGATACCATTCGCGAAGGCTTGCGCTCCAAGCTCGGGACGGTGCTGTTTCAACTCCACCCTCGAATGGAATATTCAACCGAAGGCCTCGATCGGATTCTTCAAACATTGGATCCTGCTTTTGCCAATGTCCTGGAGTTTCGTCACGCGAGTTGGTGGAATGACAGCGTCAAAAACACGTTGAAAGATCACAACATTACATTTTGTGGAATCAGTTATCCCGAGTTGCCAGAGGATGTGGTGAAAACTTCTCCTGTGATGTACTATCGTTTCCACGGAATCCCAAAGCTCTATTTGTCATCCTACTCCGAAACGAAGCTCAGACTCGTTGCCGACAAAATTCAAGCTGCTCGCAACGTTGAAGAAGTCTATTGCTATTTCAACAACGACATCGATGTCGCAGCCGTACGCAACGCCAAAACCCTCAACAACATCGTTGGAAATCCCAAACCCGATTTTAAACCTGATCTACAAGCGCATCCACGCTCCCGCAAATTCAAATAAGACGAAGGACTGGAACACCAACATCCAGACATTAAAATCCCTTCCTTAGTACAGCGGTTAAACGCAACCCAGAGAACGCACTGGGCGTCTTACTTCCCTACACGAAAAATCTCCGCGCCTCCGCGGTAAAGTGCCTTTCATGAGCGCCAGCGAACTCCCACTTGGAACACTTTTTTATACTCGTCTCCCCGAATAATGCCTGTGTGGATTTTGTGTGTGTGATATGTGAAGGTGTTCAGGGCGGTGTGCATCTTTTGCTTCCCAAGGTGGGTGAATATAGTGATTGTTGATATTGAAACGATTGGCGCGAAGAATTCTTCGTAGTGTAAAAATGCGCACTGCCTTAACACAGGCTATCTTTGAAATCGCACGTTAACTCCTCTGCTTTAATCCCATGTGAGTCGTCCTCGTCTCGTTGAAGCAAGTCCTCTTATAAACAATTTTCCAATCGATCGGCACTGTCTGCAAGAGCGTTCCTTAAACCGATCTTTTTCTTGTGATCTACTCGAATTTGACTTTAAACAATTTTTTGAATTCGGTTGTTCCGCCTGTTTAACTTATTAATATTCTGTCATTTGAACAATTTCCCATAGCCATCACGTTATGTAATCAAAATGGAGGAAATAAAAATGATAGATAAAATGAAGTTTTCGGTAGTAGCGATCGCGGTGCTGATTTTTGCATCGGGTTGTGCTGTCACGGACTTCGACCGCTCGGCAGATTTTAGCGCTTACCAGACGTTCTCGTTTGGTGCGTCAGACCTGCGCGTGAAGAATCCGGTGTATAGCAGTTCGCTGATTGACAAGAATATTAAGGGAACGATCCAGAATGAATTCGCGAAACGAGGAATCGATTATAAGGAAAATGGTGGCGATGTTGTGGTTAGTTACAAGACCTACACAGAGGAGAAGCAGCAGTCATACGGCAGCCCATATGGTTATGGACCTCATCCGTTCTTCGGTTATCGTTTCATGCCGTTTGGATTTTGGGGTTATCCTTCCTTCTGGGGCAACGCAGATCGTGTAAAAACAAGTAACAGAGGGTACGCTGATCGTTGATATAACCGACCGTAAGACGAATGAGTTGGTGTGGCGAGGATCCGTTGAAGGAAATGTGGATGATGTGAAAAATCTTCAGAAGCAAATTCAGAAAGGTATCAAGGCAATCTTGAAGAAGTACCCGGTGACGCCAGACGAGCCGTTACGTTTGCCGGATGAAAATGTAACTAGTTAACCAAAAGAGCTGCCCACCAAGGCGGCTCTTTTTATTTTGCGGCATTATGTTTTTAAAGAAGTTGGTGAGAAAACAACTAACTATGAAAACTTTAGCAACAATAGCTGCAATAACTTTTTCTGCTATCTCATTCACAGCCTGGTCGCAGGCTGGTGACAAAAAGGAAAAAGAACTCGACAAAACTCAGGAATCACAACGCGCGCGCTCCACGCAAGGAGTCCGTACTGACAATGAATTGAAGGATGACCGAGGCGAAGTACAGTCGAACGAATACAGACCAGAATCTCGAGGTGATAGCACTAAGTGGGAGGAGAACGAGAAAAATGACGATCAACAGTCGCCTCCAAGCGAAGTGATCGAACCGAACCCTGACCAGGGCCTTGGATCAGATGATGACGGAAATGGTCTCACAGAAGAAAATAATACAACTCAGGGCGGTGAGCAGAACGAAGCTCCGGCTGTTATTCAGCGGACATCGAGCGAGAGCGGATCGCCTGCTGTTCTTTCGGAAGATAACGGAAGAAAGCGCGATGGTACAAACAACGTACAGCGCGCCACACCGAACATTGCTGGGGCAAAAGAACCGGGCAACATGAATCTTTCGGAGAAAAACGTAGGCGAGCGCAATCGCAATACAGGTGCTGAGACAAAGACACGTGAACAAGAGCATACGCCTGCACGCATCCCATCAAAGAAAGAGCAACAAACTGATAAAGCTACAGTTGAAGCGCAACAACAGCAAGATGTTCAAAGTGGTGAGATGAAGCAAACTACAACAACCGGTGAAGAGCCTAAAACCGCTTTGTCTGCGAAAGAAGAAAGAAAGCTGAAGCGTAAGAATCGCAGGGAAAGAAGAAAAGGTCAATGATATAGAAATCGTTAGTTACCTTTAGGCAAATAAACATACGATGACTAAAGTAAAACTGACAGTGAATTCAAATGGATCCCTTCGCGTGGAAGGTGATTTTGAAATAGTAGATGCGGCAGGAAATGCTTATGGACTGGGTGGGAGAGAAGTTGTTTCCCTCTGCCGTTGTGGGCAGTCGAAGAATAAACCGTTCTGCGATGGATCGCACAAAGGGTACCTCGAGCATCAAAGTGTAGCGTTTGATCTGCCACCAAAGAAGTCCTGATTGTATGAGACAGTCAGGACTTTTTCTTTTCTGCTTACTGACCGCGTTGGCTGCGGACGCCCAGATTTCGCTGGGCGTCAAGGCGGGTTTAAACCTTTCCGATGTTGTAGTGAACAACAGCTACAATCCGGATGTTGAACCCGGCTATCAAATAAAGGCAGGATTTCATGCCGGTATGTTTGCCGCAATTCAGGGAGCGAATAGTCTTGGGTTTGCTGCGGAGCTCCTGTACTCAAGCAAGGGTGTGCGGGCATTGAATGTTATCAATCTTCATTATGTAGCTGTGCCGTTGTTACTAAGGTACCACATCAACGAGAAATTCTTTGGTGAAATCGGTCCTGAAATTGGATACCTCGTGAACGCCAATTCGCGTCACGGAAATCTCAATAGTACCTGGGATAACAAGGTCGATATTGGCTTGGATGTGGGGTTGCAATACAAGTTGGGAAAACTTTCCTGTGGTCTCCGCTTCAATGCAGGATTTTCAAGCGTAATCCGGAATAGTGGCACAAGCCCACAGGGAGAGCCGATACGTTATCAAAACCGGGTCGGACAGTTTTTTATCGCAATACCGGTAACAGAAGTGATGCACTAGCCCTAAACGTTGCTCCGCTTTAACAGACCTACTCCGGAGGTAAAGAAAATCAGACCGAGTATCGCAAAAGCCCACGGATTGAGAGTAAAATAATTTTGACCAAAGATTCCAAGAACACCAAGAACCAATCCCGCCATTCCGGCAATCGTGAGGAGTACACCAAGACCTTTGATCATGACGCTAATTTTTCTGTCAGCGTTTGCTCCTTGGCGATAAGGTTAATCATCGCAGCGGCAACAAGTCCACCCAACACATAATAGGCAATAGTCATCGCGTTCGTTTTTGCGGGTTGCGTTGTGGGCTGGCCATCAACACCCAATGGTTTGGCTAGTGTAACTGCTCCGATTCCTGCACCAAGGCCGAGCAGTGCTCCGCGGATAAGTGTCTTTGACTTTGTTTCTGCCTGGGCCATTCCAAAGTACAGCGTATTGCTGATGAGATCACCGGCCAAGGCGGCTGGAAAAAGGTTTTGCGCAAACGCAGGTGTCTTGATATTTGTGCTCTTCACGATTTTCGCAGTGGCATTCATCCCCAGCAAATCCAGACGTGGAGCATCTTTGTCAACACGTTTTACGGTTTCATTTACAAGTGTGAGCGCTGCAGCACCGGCAAGGCCTCCCATGACAGATACAATATTCATAGACATTATTTGTATGTCGTAGGAAAAATCAGATGCCAATAGGAGCGTGCTATTCGATTATTTTCCGTTCAGCCATTAACCGGTCGAGATATTCTTCATCTTCTGACTCCTGAACCAGATCTTTCGGAGGAACACCCTTAGCGCGGGCAATGGCCGCTACTCGTCCCTGGCCGTTGAATAGGACATCGGGCACTTCACTGGCAATCGGATCGCTATACGCTTCAGCGGTAGAAATTATTTTCCATCCTTTAGATTGGATGAATTGAATCAGATCACCAATGAATTTTGCGGAGAGATCGTTTTCGTGGAGGAGAAGCACATGCTTCGGAGACCGACCGAGGTGTTGTTTGGCGATGTTGTCGTAAAATTGAATGCTGTTCCAGATGTGTTCGAGATAGAATTGTTTCAAGGCCTCTTCGTTGATTTTCTTGCCATCAAGAATCGCCTTTCGAACCTGACCATTGATATGCCAGTCATAGTTGTCAATGGTGACATAGCCGTTCGTTAAACCAAGATTCTTTAAGGCAACACGGATGGAGTCGCGTGTGGAGTTCGGCCTACCCTCGTCAAGAAAGGGATAGCGAAACCAGGGTGAATATCCTTTTATTGTTTTGAGAATAGAATCCGCTTTTTCGATGTCTTTAATGTAATTGAACGTTCCCAGCTGGTGAATCCAACGATGTCGATGGGTGTGGTTAGCGAGCACATGACCTGCGGCTACATACTTCTTAAGTCGCGGGAGGCCTTTATTGGTTTCGATATTTTTTGTGATGACAAAGAACGCGGCTTCTTTGACATTGTTTGCTTTGAGTTGCGCGATGATCCGGTCCGTCCGTTCATTTCCTGTGAAGTAAGCGCCATCTTCCATGGGCGCATCGTCAAACGTCAATGCAATCTGCTGAGCATAAGAAGCTCCAGCGATAAGGCAGGTAAAAAAGATTTGAAATAACCGTATCATCGAAGAATAGTTTTACGCGCAATTTATTCAAGTTCTTTTAACAGGCCTTTCAAATCGAGTGGTCTGGTAAACATTTCAACGGATCCGTCTTGTTTGACTGGCCAATGTTCCCGTGGTTTATCCCAATACAGTTCCACACCGTTTTCATCAGGGTCGTCTAGATACAGCGCTTCAGAGACGCCATGATCAGAAGCACCCGTCAGCGCATGATTCGACCTGCGCAGCCTATCGAATATAAATGCGAGATCTTTCCGCGTAGGATACACGATCGCAGTGTGAAAAAGACCAACGGATTGCCTATCTGACGGGGGCTGGCCCTCGCTATACCAGGTGTTAAGCCCGATATGATGGTGATATCCTCCAGCAGAAACGAATGCAGCTTGTGACCCATACCTCTGCATAAGTTGGAATCCGAGAACCCCACAATAGAAATTGAGAGAACGTTGCAGATCGGAAACTTTCAGGTGAACGTGGCCGATACGGGTTTGGGTGGGAACAATATAGTTATCCATGCCTCAATGTACGGCTAAACACGGGAATGAGAAGTGCCGACCGGGCATAGGTTTTTAAAGTATACGGTCAAATCCAAAAGTTTATGAAAGAAGTATACTACAAGGGCAAGGCCTACGCTTACCGAATGATCGATTCCAAAGGAAAAAGAGAGTATCAGCTCATCGAAAATGGCGCTACCGTTCATACCGTTGAGGAAAATGAACTCGATATTCGTTCCGTTGTAACGTTGATTCTTGAGTCATATTATAAGAATGTGAAGCCCGCCTTCCGTTCATCGGTACTTTCTTAAGCGGCTTTGAGGAGTGTATTCCCCAAAAGCTTGAGTATACTTTTGATTTAATTTGTAGTCGAAAAAAATTGGCAGACGCAATTCCGATTGCTCTGCCTTTATATTTTGTCACGTCCTTGTGGGTGATGGGCGAAACCCTAACCCACGAAATACCCGCGTTACCATTGACCATTCTGACAGCTATCGGGACGCATCACGCATTACCAATATCTATTACCGCGCCTCCCTTCACGAATGCTCACACGGTCGACATCTTCGTTAATAAAAGGAACTCTTGAACAGAGCGACCTTTGTTTCTTCGATTAAACGGCCTCGCCCAGCAATCACTCAAATTCCATACTTGGCTGGAGCGCGGAACATGGTGCACGCTTGCATTGGAGTAATTAATAGCGCGGTCCCTTCAGCTGGTGTCTGTCACGTACTATTTCCTGTTTTCAACATCATCAATGCGTGTATCGGTTTGATCTTTCACCACGTCTTGGATGCAGACGAGCAGCAGAGAACGTTACTATAGACGCCTGCACTTCGGTGGCTCATGCCAGAAGAAGCAGGGGAAGTCACTGTAGTTTGACCATAATGCTGGTTAAAGCATTGCAAAATATCGGTGTGACACGCGATCAAAACTAGAATGTTATGACTGGCGTTGTGGAAGTATTTGCGCACCAAAAATTCTTGTGCGATGTAACTTTTAGCGAATCATTACAAACTTTGCATGCACTTTGCTCTGTCTCCATGCGTTATCTTTGTGAATGAACGATAACGAAAGTTATTTGTTTTCTATCGTCAAATCTTCAGGATTTAACTTTAAAAACTAACCTACAGCGAATGAAATTGTGCAGTAAGACTCGTTTGTTAATTTTTTCAGCACTGCTTTTTCTGAACCTTGGTGCATTTGCGCAGACACTCGAATCGCTTTATTTGTTGAATGATTCTACAAAGCGCGACTCAGCTGCTTTGAAAACTTCGGCCAATGTTCCGGCCGGTAACGATCAGCTTTCTGCCCCGCGCAACTATTACAATCTCCTTCGTAACAAAAGTATAACGCGCAAGGGACTGTTTACCGTGCATAAGGTGAACGATAATTATTATTTCGAAGTGCCTGATAGTCTGTTGGGTCGTGAGATTCTTGTAGTAGGCCGTATAGCACAAGGGGCTGCTGGTGTAAGACCTGGTTATACAGGTTATGCCGGTGATCAGATTGGCAGTACGATTATTCGTTTTGAAAAGGGCCCTGGTCATAAACTGTTCCTGAGACGCATTACGTATCAGGATCATGCGGGCGATACATCGCACGCTATGTACGATGCAGTAGTGCGTTCGAATCTTCAGCCATTGGTTGCATCCTTTGGTATCGGTGCGTATAGCCCTACCGGTAAGGCGAGTGTCATCGAAATTACAGACTATATCAACGGAGATAATGATATCTTCTTCTTCAACTCCAGTTCGCGCAAGGCGATGCGTGTGGGGAGTATGCTGAAGAGCATGTGTTATATCAAGGATGTGAATTCATTTCCTAAGAATTTAGAAATCCGCACAATCAAGACGTATTCGCAAACATCTACCGGAGAACCTTTCACCTTGGAATTAAATACCTCGATGGTGCTTCTTCCTGAAAAGCCAATGCGCAAGCGATACGCGGATAAGCGTGTTGGTTATTTCACTGAGCGCTATACGGACTACAACACCAATCCGCAGGGAGTAAAAGTTGTGAGCTACATCAAGCGTTATCGCCTCGAGCCTAAGCCTGAAGATATTGAGCGATACAAGCGCGGTGAACTTGTAGAGCCTGCCAAGCCGATTGTATACTACATTGATCCCGCAACTCCGAAGAAATGGATTCCATACCTTATCCAAGGCGTTGAAGACTGGCGCACTGCATTTGAAAAGGCAGGGTTCAAAAACGCAATCTCAGCGCGACTCGCACCGACACCAAAAGAAAATCCAAACTGGAGTCTGGAGGATTCACAACACTCGGCTATTGTTTACAAGCCTTCCTCGATCGCGAACGCTGCGGGTCCTGTTATCACCGATCCGCGCACGGGAGAGATTCTTGAAAGTCATATTAATTGGTATCACAACCTGATGTCAATTCTTCGGAACTGGTATTTTGTTCAGTGCTCTCCTTTAGACACGTCAGCGCAGAAAATGCAGTTTGATGAGCAGCTAATGGGCGCGCTGGTGCGGTCAGTAGCAGCGCACGAAGTGGGTCACTCATTAGGGCTGACACACAACTTTGGTGCAAGTTCTACGGTACCTGTCGAGAAACTACGGGATCGCTATTGGCTCGAAGAATATGGCCACACGCCATCCATTATGGACTACGCGCGTTTCAACTATGTGGCTCAGCCCGAAGACAGCGTTTCGCAACGCGGCTTGATTTCACGCATTGGAGAGTACGATCTATGGGCGATCGAGTGGGGGTATCGCTGGTATCCTGATCTGAAATCTCCTGAAGATGAGCTTCCTATTCTGAACAAGTGGGTTACCCAGCAACAGGATAACAGAAGCCTGTGGTATGGATCGGAGCTGACGAGCGATGATCCACGCACCCAGACAGAAGACCTTGGCAACAACGCAATGCTTGCCAGTGAATACGGCATACGCAACCTGAAGCGCGTGATGTCAAATGTCATGAAGTGGACCTACTCTGAAAATGACGGCTATCGCAACCTGACTGAAATTTACGGAGGCGTTCGCGAGCAGTATGAGTATTACATTGGCCACGTCTTGACAAACATCGGTGGCATCTATGAAACACCGAAGTCAGCTTCGCAGATAGGTCCGGTGTTCCAGATGGTTCCCGTGGCAACGCAAAAGGAGGCGATGAAATTTTTGCAGGACAATGTGTTTACAACGCCTACTTGGTTGTTGGACACAACGGTGCTTGCACGCGTGGGCGAATCTCCCACGCAAATTATCAGCCGGTCGCAGGATATGGCATTTCAGCATCTGTTGAGCGCGAAAACCCTGAGCAAGATTGCGGTGAGCGAAGCAATGTATGGTGAAAAAGCATATAGCCTTATCGAGTACTTCAATGACCTTGATCAGGCCATGTGGACTGAACTGAAAACGTATAGCCCGGTGGATATTTACCGCAGAAATCTGCAGCGTTCGTATGTGGATCGTATCATTGAGCTTTCGAAAAAATCAGGCAACGACTACCGTGACGTGGCACCGCTCATGAGCATGAAGATTGCCGAGATCAAGGCAACCGTCAAGAAAGCGATTGGTAAAACAAAAGATCCGGTGACTTTGTACCACCTGCGTTTTATCCACGAAAAGCTGGAAGAAAATCTAAAAATGTAAATCACGTTAGTTGGGTGGTTTCGGGAATCAGGTTGTCAGGTAGGCGACCTGATTTTTTTTGTCCTGCAATTCCGCTGCCACTCAAAACCAGCAGTTACCACTTCCAGAAATTTGGCAGCCTTGTTCGGTCAGAATACGTTTCTTCGGTGATCAACCGTTTCCTATGTTTCAAAACTTCCTTCGAACCGCCCTGCGTACAATTGTTAAATACAAAGCCTATGCAACCATCAATTTTCTCGGCCTTACTACTGGCTTTGCGCTGGCATTGCTAATCGTTGCCTATGTGCGGTCGGAGGTGAGCTATGATCGCTTTCATGCAAACGCGGATCGGCTCTATCGTATAAAGTATGTGGCTCCAAACGGACTTGAAATTGCCTCCTCGCCACCACCGATTGCGCCTCTGATGAAAGATTTCTTCCCCGCTGTCGAAGAAGCCGGAAGGATGTTCGGCCGAAGCGTTAGTATTTCTCTTCCTCATGGTGAACAAGCGTTTGAAGAGACCAACGTTTTCTTTGCCGATTCTTCGATCATGAAGATGTTCTCCTTTGAATTCGTGAAAGGCAATCCTGCCCGCGCATTGGCCGACAAGTTCACGGTATTGATTAACGAGGAGATGGCTGCTAAATATTTCGGAGACAAAGATCCAGTAGGGGAGACGTTGATCTTCAGTGGAAACGTGTCGTTCAAAGTCGCAGGTGTTGTCAAAGATTTCCCTGACAATTCGCATATCCGCTTTAACATGCTCGTGCCGTACGATAACATGTTCGACCTCGAGTCGCCTCAGGCGGCCCAGGCGTTGCGCAACAACCTAGCAATCAATTTCATCATCAGCCATTCGTATACGTATGTACTGCTGAAGCCGGGAGCGGACCCTTCGGATGTCGATAAAAGTATGGATGCGTTTCTTAAAAAATATGCGCAACCAAACTTACTCGTGGGGCAGGTGTTCACACTTATGCCTGTTCCTGATATCCACCTTACAAGCACTTTGCTTGTCGAGCCAACACCAACGAACTCGTGGACTAACCTTTATATCTTTATTGGTGTAGGCGTATTAACACTGGTTATCGCATGTATCAACTACATCAACCTGAGCACTGCCCAGTCGTTTACGCGAACCAAAGAGATTGGTGTTCGTAAGGTTCTCGGATCGATGAAAGGACACCTCATCGGCCAGTTTCTTGCCGAGAGTTTTTTGTTTGCACTCGTCTCATTCCTGTTCTCGCTGATTGTGTTTTACCTTGCGCTCCCGTTTCTGAATTTGTTAACGGATAAAAACCTGCTGTTTGCTGATGTGATGGACTGGCAACTTCTTGTTGCAGGCATTGTGCTGGTATTTGTCATTACGTTGCTGGCCGGAGGATACCCATCTTATTTTGTTACACGATTCAGTTCCATCAATGCACTAAAGGGGGCGGGAATCACGCAGCATGGAAGTCAGTTTTTGCGCAAGACACTGGTAGTGTTTCAACTCGCGATTGCGTGTATGTTGTTGTCAGGTTCGCTGCTGATTCTGAAACAATTGAAGTTTATCAGCGACAGGCCGCTGGGCTTTCAGAAAGAGCAGATCATCAATGTACCGGTATTCAGTTCGAACCTCAATGGAATTTTCCGCCAGAATGATTCAACGTTCTGGAACAAACTTCAGACCTTCCGTGATGTCATCGAAACACAGTCAGGCGTTATGTCGACAACATTGTCATCGAACGCTCCGGGGCTGGGCGCAATTTTCAGAGGAACGGTGCCTGAAGGTTTTACCCAGCAAGACAATATGTTTATAGCGAATATGTCAGTAGACTACGATTTCTTTAAGACCTATGGAATGGAGTTGGTGGCAGGCAGACCGTTTTCAAAAGAATTTGGAACCGATCAGCAGAAGGCGTTTATCATTAACGAAAGTGCCGTGAAGCAATTTAATTTCGGCACACCGGAAGCTGCTCTCGGCAAAACAATTAATCGTGAGGGTAAAGAAGGCAGGGTAGTAGGCGTAATCAAAGATTTCAATTTCACCTCGCTGACCGAGCCTGTTGCGTCCATGGTTCTTGAAATCTCGCCCAATGGATACAATACACTTTCCATAAAATTCGAAAATGCAAACATTACCTCAACGCTCGA